>JACQEZ010000008.1 GCA_016200325.1 Candidatus Manganitrophaceae bacterium | reverse complement strand
GCGAACTTCGCCAAAGTACTCATCGACTTTGGGCACCAGTCCGTCCGGCCAGAGCCCCGGCTTCGCCTCCGAGGAAGAGAGCTTGGTGGAGACGATCGAAATATAATGCTCCCGATAGATCACGATATTCTTCGGCCGGCCGCTCACCAGTGCGGTAATGAGATGTCCACTCCCGTCACTGAGATCGCTGACGGTCACATTGACCTGAGAGAGCGCAGAAGTGGTCGCGGCGATGAAGATTTGAAACGGCTCGAATTCGTTTCGTGCCGCCGAGAGGGTGACCCCGCCGCGGCTGCAGCCGCTTGCAGTGCAAAGATCGCCGCCGCCGGGGACTGGATCTCCGTTGGTCCCCCCATTGTCTTGCCGCAACTTTGCCATTCCGGTGTCCCACCAGATCGTCTGCGCAGAGGCAACCCCGCAATCGAAAAACAAAAGCAATATGAAGACGAACCCAATGTGCGATCTTTTCATGGACCATCCTTAAAAAGAGCATACGGTTTACAAAATGCCCCGACAGCGTTCCGCCGGCGGGTGATCATAGGTGTGAGGGATAAAATCAGATAAAAGGCCAAGGAATCGTTTCTTGGAAGGACAGGTTGATGCAAGGCTGGAAAATTACAATCCGGGATCATTTCATTATTAAAAGTAACAAAAATATTTATTTTTACTATAGGAAGGCGGCTTAATTTGATAGGGGAAAAGGCCTTAGAGGTCCCATTGAGACAAAGGGAGAGTCGTTTAGAAGGGTGGCGCAGTCTTCTTAAAAGATCCAATCGAGGGCCGGATACCAAAGTGGAAAGTGAGTAAAACGTTCAATAAAACCAAATTGGAAGCCATCCCTGGCTGAATCTCTTTTTCCTTAAGCGATGACGCTGATTCTCAAACCCTCCAAGGGGGAGTATCTCATAGATCTATTATATAGATCTGTATCGATCGAGAAGGCAGAGCGCCCTTTCGGCGAGTCAACCCCGGCTTAGGAGCCGACTGCAGCGAAGACCCGCCCTGGATAATTACACCATGCGGCAGGTTGAAGAGTCAAGCATCTATAATAGGAAGATCAATAGGAAGATCTGATCTGCTAAGCAAAGCGAAGGCCATTTACCGTCGGATGGGGGGCTGAACCGGAAGCCCAAACAAGGGACGGCAGCGCATGGCAGCCCGATATCACAGGCGTCTGCGCGCGTCGTCTGCTTTTGGATAAAACGGCGCGGCTGAAGATACAGTGTATCGGATGTTCGTATCTGGAAAGATAAACGCGCTCCTCCTCATCTATTTTTTCGGCAACGATTTCGATCGAATCGCCTTCGAGACCCGGCTATTTTCAATCTCTGCCGCTTCTTATCCCGAGGCACTCTAGGTGCATTTAGAGATCCGAAGAATGCGCTTGCGGCCGCATCGGCAGCCTCCCCTCGAGACCCGAAGCAGCCGCATCCCTTCCCGTGGGTGATGGGAAGCCAGGGACCTGATTAGGATCCCAGCATCGCACTTGGGGGAGAGCGGCAAGGGTCTCCTCTTGCCGTCACCCTCCTTCCGAGAAACGAGGCTCGCACCCAAAGCCCACGGGAACCGGCCGATGAAGTTGATTTTCGTCGAAGGAAATAAGGAGTTTCAAAATGGCCTTCAGCCGTCTGCTCTCGAAGCGAAAGAAAGAAGTCCTCTGTCTCATTGCAGAAGGTTTGAGCATCCGAGAGATCGCCGAGCATTTGGGGCTGTTTGAGAAGACGGTGCAGACCTATCGCACGCACGTGATGAATAAGCTTGGATTGGGCCATGCGGCCGAGCTCGTTCGCCATGCGATTCAAAAGGGATATATTCCGATTGAATAGACAGTATCACCCGAAGCGGACGGTCTCTCGCCGCACCGCTTAGCAAAACCTCAAGGGGGGGATTCATCATTTTGGACATCTCTCAGAAATAGATATGTAAATGATCGCGCAGGAAAGGGACCGTTTTACTGAACAGGGTCTATCTCGAAAATAAACGGCTGGGGGTGAAAGTCTTTTGTTGAAATCGAGGGACTAAATTTATATTGTTTGAGATTTATCGGTATCCCGCTGGCTTTTATCTATTTCACAAATTCGCGCAGAGGCGGCGGTGACGCGTCATAGGGTACTGAGCCCGAATGTGGAACCTGTCCGCATAATAAATAATAAGAGCAATGTCGTACCGGTCATCGCTCCGATGTATGGCCCACTTATAAAGAGCAAAGATTTTCAAGACGGCTGGCAAGGCATCGGTCGTCGTCATATACCTGCAACTTCGCATACGGCCATAACCATGCTCTGCTGGGCGACAGGAGAGCGCCTATCTGCTTAACCGGTGATAGGTGAAACCGACCCTGAAGGAAGAGAAGGAACTTTAGGCGGCTTTTCGGCAAGGAGATTTAAACCGTCTCCGATTGGCCAGAATAATCGGGTCGACCACATCCCCGCAGTGAAGGCATTTAAAGGCTTTATACCCCCATGCATATTGGTCTTCAATCCCATCGTAATTTTCGTATACCATCGAGCCTGAACATCGCGCACACTTCATTGTCGTCCTCCATTCTCAAAAAGATCGCTATTTATTTCTATCAATTCAACTGCTAAACCTTTCAATACGCAAATAGAGTGCCATTAAAAGACCGCTTAGATGGCCTTATTCCGCTCGATAGAACCTTGGGGTTTGCCGAATATTAGCAAAATATTTCATCTGAAAAGCCAATGTGATTTTGAGAGAAAGAGGAGAAAGCCGAAGAAGGCGGGGATTCTCTTTCTGTCTGAGTGCTTTTTTATATCTCTAAGGGAGGATCGGACGCTGTATCATACCCTGCGCGAAGCGTCGGCCTGACGGGGGGTGCGGTTGAAAAGCCACCGGCGATCGTGACGATCTCCCGATGAGTTCATCTTCACGATATCCATTCAACTTTCGGCGTTCTTCCTCATGCCGATGAATCGGTGCGTTGCTCCGCGCAAGCGTCCCGAACGCAGCCGCGCAGCCAGCGGTGCGCCGGATCGGCATCGAGCCGCGGGTGCCAGAGCAAGGATACCGTGATTTCCGGCACGGCGACCGGAAGGGGAAAAGGATGCATGCCGGCGCGCAGGTTTCCGGTGTGCCGTTCGGGAACGCTGGCGATCAGATCGGAGGCCCGGGCCAGCGCCAGCGCGGTCGAAAAGCCGCCGACGACCGTGACGATCTCCCGTTCCAGCCCGAACGACTTCAAGGCTTCATCGATCGGCCCCCGGTCGAGCCCCCACCGCGAGACGCTGATGTGCTTGCCGGCCGCATAACGGGAGGGGGTGATCTTGCCCTGGCTCAACGGGTGCCTCTTTCGCACGACGCCGATGAAACGGTCCTGGAACAATGCCTGCGCGCGCACCTCCGGACCGGTCGTCTTCCCGACAACGCCGGTTTCCAGATCGACGGTCCCGTCGCGAAGCGGCGCGCTCTCTTTGTCCGGCTTCTGCACGAAGCAGAGCCGCACGCCGGGGGCTTCCTCGCCGACGCGGGCGATGAGGCCCGGTCCAAAGTTTTCCACAAAGCCTTCGCTGGTCCGGAGCGTGAACGTTCGGACGAGCTGTTTGAGATTGAGCTTCTCAGCCGGGCGCAGGACCGATTCCGCCTCCTGCACGAGTCGACCGACCCGCTCGCGAAGTTCGAGCGCCCGCGGTGTGGGGACGAGACCGCGTCCCGCCCGGACCAACAGCGGATCGCCCGTCGTCTCGCGCAATCGCGCCAGCGCCCGGCTCATCGCCGACGGGCTGAGGCGCAATCGCCGGGCGGCGCGCGCAACACTCCCTTCGGCGAGCAGCACATCCAGGGCGACAAGAAGGTTGAAATCGGGTCTCGACATGCCTTCACCATAGCACAATTTGATTGTGATCGGGCGTTCAACGCACGAATAAAGTGCAGATGGCGCGTCTTCCGCAATGTCGGGCAAAGGAATAAACTCTGTTTTGACAGCTCGGTTTCTGGGTCGCAAGAAAGCGGCGTGATGGATCGGTAAATCTCTAAAGAGGATATTCAGAATGGATAAAAAATTTTGGCGCCAAAAATGGGAAAGAAATGAAATCGCTTTCCACGCATCTGAACCAAATCCGCTCCTGATCAAATATTTCAAAAAACTTGCTCCGGCGAACGGCGGCCGTCTCTTCTTGCCGCTTTGCGGCAAAACCCTCGATATTCCCTGGCTCCTTTCCAACGGCTTTCGTGTTGCCGGCGCGGAGCTCAGCAAAATCGCCGTCGAGCAATTATTTTCGGAGCTTGGGATCGAACCCAAAATATTACGGGTCGGAGAGCTCGATCACTACAGCGCAACAAAGATCGACCTCTTCGTCGGAGATCTCTTTGATTTGTCCGGAAAGAGGCTCGGCCCGGTCGATGCGATTTATGATCGGGCCGCTTTGGTGGCGCTGCCGGCGGAGATGCGCAAGCGATACGCGGCGCACTTGACGGAGATCACGGACCAGGCGCCGCAGCTGCTGATTTGCTATGAGTACGACCAAAGCCTGATGGAAGGTCCTCCTTTTTCAATTGATGCCGAGGAAGTGAGTCGCCTCTATGGAGATCGATATCATTTGGATCTCGTGGCGACCCAGAAAGTACCCGGCGGGTTAAAGGGGATCCGTGCCGTCAATGAGACCGTTTGGTTGCTGAAAAATGAATAATCGATCTGCAAGCGTTTCATCCAAGGTCGAAATGAGGCGGCCGCCGAAAGCCGTTGGAAAAAAGGAGGTCAGGATGAAGGCCATCATTGCAGAACGAGATGAGGTCGTCGCTGGAAGCGCGGAAGGGGCCCCTTCGGTTCGGTGGGCGCTCGCCGGCCTTTCGCTGTCGATGTTGCTCTCCTCGCTCGGCACCAGCGTCGCCAATGTCGGCTTGCCGGCGTTGGCGCAGGCGTTCAACGCCTCCTTCCAGGAAGTCCAGTGGGTCGTCCTCGCTTATCTCCTCGCCATCACCACCCTGATCGTCAGCGTCGGACGGCTTGGCGACCTCACCGGCCGCCGGCGGCTGCTGACGGCCGGAATCTTCCTGTTCACGGCGGCTTCGCTCCTCTGCGGCGCCGCGCCGACGCTCCGGCTGCTGATTTCCGCCCGGGCGGCGCAGGGCCTGGGAGCGGCGATCATGATGGCCCTCACCATCGCCTTTGTCGGCGAGACGGTTCCGAAGGCAAAGACCGGCCGCGCCATGGGGCTGCTCGGAACGATGTCCGCGATCGGCACCGCGCTCGGCCCGTCGCTCGGCGGCATTCTGATCGCCGGACTCGGGTGGCGGGCCCTCTTCCTCGTCAACGTCCCGTTCGGTCTCCTGGCTTTCCTTCTGGCCTATCGCACCCTGCCCGTGGATCGCGGGGGGCCGCAGGCCGATCGGGCCGGCTTCGACAACCTGGGCACGCTGCTGCTGGCCCTGATGCTCGCGGCTTACGCACTCGCCATGACGATGGGGCGCGGCCGTTTCGGTTCGATCAACATCGCATTGCTGTCGGCGGCCGCCTTCGGCGCCGGCCTCTTCGTCCTCGTCGAGGCGAGGGCCGCCTCGCCTTTGATCCGATTGGGGATCTTCCGCGATCCCGCGCTGAGCGCGAGCCTCGCCATGAGCGCGATCGTCTCGACGGTGATGATGGCGACGCTGGTGGTGGGGCCGTTCTACCTCTCTCGCGCGCTCGGGCTCGACGCCGCGCTGGTCGGACTCGTCTTGTCGGCCGGCCCGCTTGCCGCCGCCCTGGCCGGTCTCCCCGCCGGCCGCCTCGCCGATCGTTTCGGGGCGCAACGGATGACCCTCGTCGGGCTCATCGGAATCGCGTCCGGTTCCTTCCTTCTATCGATGATGCCGGCGACGCTCGGCCTCCCCGGCTACATCGCCCCCATCGTCATCCTCACCGTCGGCTATGCGCTGTTTCAGATTGCCAACAACACCGCCGTCATGACAGAGATCCGCGCGGACCAGCGGGGCGTCATTTCCGGCATGCTCAACCTGTCGCGCAATCTCGGGCTGATCACCGGCGCCTCCGCGATGGGCGCGCTGTTCGCGCTCGCATCGGCCACGACCGACATCGCCACGGCGCGTCCAGACGCCGTTGCCGCCGGCATGCGGATCACGTTCGCCGTCGCGGCCGTTCTGATCGTCGTCGCGCTCGCCATCGCGGTTGGAAGTCGCGCGCTCGCAACACGCGCTTCGGACGCTGGATAGGTGTCATGAACTTACTCCCCTGACACGCGTGGGTGTCGAGACCACCACCCTGACGGGAACATATAATGGACTGGAAGAGAGTTCTCGGTTATATCCCGGATTCTATCAATGATAGAGTTGCTCTCACGCATTGAATATCTGGTTTCGGAAAATAGAATCTTGCGAAGCCAAATCAAAGGGCGCATCTATTTTCGGACACAGAGCGAAAGAGCCTGGCCGAGAGATTCATATCGCGGGAATCACACCGCATCCGAATGAAGGTCGGGAGACTTCGTGATCCATGATCGAGATTGGAAATTCTACGCTTTCTTCTCGTGATCGCGCTGGTGTTGTTGACCGGTGCTTCTTTGAAAGGAGAACATCCCTCCTTTATCCTGGACGGCTTTCTTTATACCCTGACCTCTTCCTATCTCTTCTATGGTGTTTTTCTCGCGGCGATCGTTCAGCAATTGCTCGTGAAGCGGTTATATTCTTACTTCCTCCCGGAGATATTCGCCATGATTGCTCTGGCGGCGCTGCATCGCTGGCGAACCTTTCGCCGGGCAGAGAGCGCCTCGGGATGAGGGAAGGGAGAGTAGCTCTAAAAGATTTTGAGAAATGACGATGGCGAAAAAGAGAGTGCGCAGGATGAAGGCAGATCCGGTTCAGTCTCTGTGGGCCGAAGCCTCTGAATGAATACGTCCCTGCGTCAGCGCATCGAACGTGCGGTTGAACGGATGCGATGGGGGAGGAGTTCTAGATCGTGGAGGTTAATATCTTTGGACCACAGCGGTTTTGCTCTGTTTCATCCTGGATGGATTTCCGCTGGCGATGGCGCTGCGTATCGGGAAACGGCAAGCGCATCCGAAGGGGTTTTAATCACCGACAAACAGGAGATCCCCATGAATATCGAAGTCGACCCGACCGGCTCGTATCAGATGTTCATTCTCCTGACCAGTGCATTGATCGCGGCCTTGATACCCGCCGTGTGGGGCCTGCGGCTGGAGGTGGGGCCATGCTTTGGGATAAACATGATATCCTATCCAGGAACTCGTAAAGATAGATGATTATACGAGGTGGATCAGCAAGCTCATGAAAAAGGACCAGAAGGGGGATCACAAAGAGCCACTCGTCTTATTAGCGCTTGCAGTTGTCGGGCTAATCATATCCGATGTTGATTCCTATGATCGACTCACCTGGATTTTAGAGACCTTTCCAATCCTCATCGGCTTCCCACTCCTGATTCTAAGCCACCGGCGCTTTCCGCTGACCCCGCTGTTGTATCGGCTTCTCTTCATTCATGCGATCATTCTCATGGTCGGGGGCCATTACACCTATGCGCGGGTTCCGATCGGTTTCTGGGTTCAAGATCTCTTCCATTTCACCCGCAATCACTATGATCGACTCGGCCACCTCGCCCAAGGATTTGTTCCCGCCATTCTGGCCCGGGAGATTCTCCTCCGACGCACACCCCTCCATCCCGGCAAGTGGCTCTTTTTCCTCGTGACCTCTGTCTGCTTGGCATTTAGCGCATTCTACGAGCTGTTTGAGTGGTGGACCGCTCTGGTGCAAGGAGAGTCGGCCAATGATTTTTTGGGAACACAGGGGGATGTTTGGGACACCCAATGGGATATGTTTTGCGCCCTCATCGGTGCCCTCACCGCGCAGCTGACCCTTTCTCGCCGCCACGATAGGGAATTGAGGCAGTTGAAATAATAAGCCCGAGACCTTTATCCTGAGCGCAGATCCAAGTCCCACCACAGCTTCCCTCCAAACCCAAGAATCTTCAGATCGCTTTCCAACAAACAGTTCCTTCGCTTTCATCGTGAAGCCTCAATGGATTCGAGTGCAACCTCGATGCCCTGGGCTGAATCCCTCTGAAGATGCCAAATACTTAAATTGCCTTAAATTGCCGGCCCGATACGCTCCTCCGCTGCGTAGTAGCGGTGGCAGCGCGTGGGAAGGATGCGAAGTTGATTCGCAGCAAAACACAATTTAAATTGATAGAGATGTTTTGGGATGTGAACGGCAAGGTATGCAGATTACTTATTGAGAACGAAGAGAGCGATGCTTGGGAGAAACAATATGCGGCCGGATGACTTATCAAAAGGAGGAATAAAGATGTGGCGATCAGGAATCTTCTTGCAAAAACTAGACACTTCAATAAAAAAGGAGTTAACCCTTGTCGGCTAACTCCTCAATTTATTTGGTGGAGCTGAGGGGGATCGAACCCCTGACCCCAAGACTGCCAGCCTTGTGCTCTCCCAGCTGAGCTACAGCCCCATATAGATGTTGCAGTGGAGAGGATAATACCATCCAAACCTGAAAGATGTCAAGGCTTTGTCTTGACAACAAAAATGATAAAGCCTATGATGGGTGCCTTAAAGGCCGATCGGCCTTTTTTTGTGACCGGTTGTGGCTCGTCCGGTTGTGGCTCGTGTGGCTCGTATGGATAAACTGCTTTGTTTAATGATCTGATCAAGGAAAAGTAGAGATGAATCTGGTGGTGATTGGGACACAGTGGGGGGATGAAGGAAAGGGGAAGATCGTCGATCTTCTCTCCGAATCGGCCGATTATGTCGTCCGATATCAGGGAGGGCACAATGCCGGACATACCGTGGTCAACGGGAACCAGGTCATCGTCCTTCATTTAATACCGACCGGCCTTCTTCATCCCGGCAAATTCGGGGTGATTGGAAACGGAGTGGTGGTCGATCCGGGGGCGTTGTTGGAAGAAATTGAGACCCTCTCCACGCACGGGATCTCCGTGACAGGCCGCCTCTTCATCAGCGAGTCGGCCCACCTGATCATGCCATACCACAAGGCGATCGATAAAGAGAGCGAGAAGGTGAAAGGGACCCGCAAGATCGGGACGACCGGTCGGGGGATCGGTCCCGCTTACGCCGATAAGATGGCGAGGATCGGGATCCGCGTCGTCGATCTGCTCGATCCGGAATTGTTCCGGGAGAAGCTCGCCGCCAACTTGATCGAGATGAATTACTTCCTCGAACAGCTTTATAAGGTGAAGGGCTTTGATCTCGACAAGGTTTATCAGGAGTACATGGGATACACAGACCGGATCAAACCGTATATCGCCGACACGACCCAGCTGATCAACGAAGCGATTGATCGCGGTTATCATCTTCTCTTCGAGGGGGCGCAGGGGACCCACCTTGATGTTGACCTGGGAACCTATCCCTATGTCACCTCTTCCAACGCGACGGCCGGGGGCGCCTGCACCGGAACCGGCGTCGGACCGACCCGGATCAATAAGGTCCTCGGGGTGGCCAAAGCATATACGACGCGGGTCGGGAGCGGGCCTTTTCCATCCGAGTTGACGAATGAAATGGGGGAGACCTTGCGGTCGAAGGGGAAGGAATTCGGCGCGACGACCGGCCGGCCCCGACGCTGCGGATGGTTCGACGTCGTCTCGGTCCGTTACGCCGTCCGGGTTAATGCCCTGACCTCTTTGGCGATTACCAAGCTCGACGTGCTCGACGGCATTCCGGAAATTCAGATCTGCGTCGGTTATGACTTCGAAGGAAAGGTCTATCGCGAGATGCCCTCCTCTTTAAGAGTTCTCGAGAAATGCACGCCTATTTACGAACGCTTCCTTGGCTGGAGCGAGCCGACGACCGGAACGACCTCGTACAACCGACTTCCCAAAAATGCGAAAATTTATCTGGAAGCCCTTTCAGAGAAGGTCGGCTGCCGAATCGATCTCGTTTCAACCAGCTCGAAACGGGGAGAGACGATCGTCCTTCAGAATCCCTTTCAATAAGTTATTCCACCGCCGCATTCTTTCGTGAACGCTCATTTCTCCGGAAAGGGGTTGCACATCTTCTGCATATCTTGGGCGAATGATTGCCGAAGCGTCTCATTCTGGGGATCTCCTCCAAGGAATTCATCCCTCAAGGTTTCTCTTTTCAGCCTCAAAGACCATCCTACCCTGATTGATTTCGATCTCCTGCCTTAAAAAATTATTTGGAACGATGTTTGCTTAATACATCTGGTAGATTTTCATAGAGGAATAGATAAACCCTCTGGACAATTCAAACAGTCGGTCCTTCCCTTCGATCTCGCTTAAGCGGTTGAAGGGGACGGCTGGTGGGATGGCCCTCATTCACCTCCCCCCTACCTCGTCGCAATAAAACGAATCAGGGTCATTCCACCTTGAGTCTCGCGAGCGGGCCGATCAAAAATCGGCCCGCTTCACGGTCAATCCCTTCTCATCTTAAAAACAGATTCAGAGAGAATGCGGGCCATTTGATGATACCCTTCCGGTGTCAGATGAAGCCCATCCTGAGAGTACCTCTCCAAGAGGCGCCCCCCCGCATCGGCGGTGGGGGTGAAGAGGTCGGCGAAAGGGATTTTTAGACGCGCCGCTTCTTGACCGATCCTGCGATTCAAATCAAGGCGGGGAGGGATGAAGTCATCCGCGCCGAGGAGAGAAGGGATGGCGCAGGCGACGGGGATGATCGCCGCCTGGAGGGCGGCCTGATACATCTGAAGGAGGTTTTGGACGATCTCATCGGTTGCGATCCCCCAGCCGATATCGTTGGTCCCGCCCAGCACAATCACATAGCGGGGGGCCGCCCGAATCACCTGCCGGTCGAATCGGCGGAGCATGTCGGCGGTTGTCTCGCCGCTGACGCCGGCGAGAGCGATCTCGACCTCCGGGCCGAGGAGCGGTTTAAGAAACAAGGCATAGGGGGCAGATTCAAACGGGGAGAGATAACCGACAGTGAGGCTGTCGCCGAAGGCAACAATTTTCGTCATGGCAGGACGATCCGCGGCGCGGTCTTCGCGCCGCTCGCACGATCTATCTTTTTAATTTTTTCCGGATCAGCTCCGCCCCTTTGCGGCCCGAGAGGAGCATCGATCCGAACGCCGGCCCCATCCGGGGGGTTCCATAAACGGCGGCCACCGAAAGGCCGATGACGAAGAGATTTGGATAAACCTCGCCGGTTTTTTCCATCACCTCCTCCTCCGATCGATCGACCCACATCGCGCCGTTGCCGGGAATCTGCGGATAAAGATTCCGTTTGGTGAGGAGTTGCAACGTGACGGCGTCATGTCCGGTGGCATCAACGACGATTTTCGATTCGAGCGCGATCGGGTCGACATGAGCGGCGTCGTGCCCCATCGCCTCGAGCGGATACCAGTTGACGACGACCCCTTCCATCCGATTTTCCTCGCCTCGTAAAACGAGATCGACCACCTTCGTCATGTTCATCACCTTGACGCCAGCATCATAGGCCGATCCGATCAGCTTGGCCGTCGCATGAGGGGGATCGACGATGTACATTTCTTTAGAGATCCGTTTGACCGGAACGCCGATCTTTTCCAAAATTTCTTGCGCCGGATGGGCGATCGTCGCCTTGTTCATCAGATAGCCGCCGTTCCAGAAACCGCCGCCGAGGTGATTCAGCTGTTCGATGATCACCACCTTCAATCCGGATGAAGCCAGATCCCGGCCGCAGACGAGCCCGGAGGGACCTGCGCCGACGATGATCACGTCGGACTCGATCATCTGATCGAATTCTTTAAAATACTCCCGCGCGATTGTCCGGGTGATCTCCGCTTCGCGCAGTGGCTGAATCTCTCTCTCCTTCATGATGACACCCTCACGACAACCGGTTCCAACTATTGATAAATCTCCGACCCCTTCTTTTTGAACTCCTCGGCTTTCTCGATCATCCCCAACTCCAGGGCAGCCTGCGCGTCGAGCGCTTTCTTTTGCGCATAGTCCCGGACATCTTCGGTGATCCGCATGGAGCAGAAATGGGGGCCGCACATCGAGCAGAAGTGGGCGACCTTCGCCCCCTCCGCAGGGAGGGTTTCGTCATGGAAAGATCGGGCCGTCTCCGGATCGAGCGAGAGATTAAATTGATCTTCCCACCGGAATTCAAAGCGGGCCTTGGAGAGGGCGTTGTCGCGCGCCTGCGCGCCCGGATGTCCCTTCGCCAGATCGGCGGCGTGTGCTGCGATCTTGTAGGTGATGACGCCGGTCTTCACATCTTCTTTGGTCGGAAGACCGAGATGTTCTTTCGGGGTGACATAGCAGAGCATGGCGCAGCCGAACCAGCCGATCATTGCGGCGCCGATCCCGGAGGTAATGTGATCGTAGCCGGGAGCGATGTCGGTGGTGAGGGGACCGAGGGTATAGAACGGCGCCTCGTGACACTCTTTGAGCTGCTTTTCCATGTTCACCTGGATCATCTGCATCGGGACATGTCCGGGACCTTCGATCATCGTCTGGACATCGTGTCTCCAGGCGACCTTCGTCAGCTCGCCGAGCGTTTCCAATTCGGCGAATTGCGCCGCATCGTTCGCATCGGCCACCGCACCCGGCCGGAGACCGTCTCCCAAACTGAAGGAGACATCATACGCTTTCATGATCTCGCAGATCTCTTCAAAGTGGGTGTAGAGGAAATTTTCCTGATGATGCGCCAGGCACCACTTCGCTAAAATCGACCCGCCGCGCGAGACGATGCCGGCGACCCGCTGCGCGGTGAGGGGAACATACCGGAGCAGCACGCCGGCATGGATGGTAAAGTAATCGACCCCCTGCTCCGCCTGCTCGATGAGGGTGTCGCGGTAGATCTCCCAGCTCAGCGCTTCGACTTTGCCGCCGACCTTCTCCAGCGCCTGATAGATCGGGACCGTCCCGATCGGCACCGGGGAGTTTCGAATGATCCACTCGCGGGTCTCATGAATGTTCTTTCCGGTGGAGAGGTCCATGACCGTGTCGGATCCCCACCGGATCGACCAGATCATCTTCTCCACCTCTTCTTCGATCGAGGAGGCGATCGCCGAGTTTCCGATATTGGCGTTGATCTTTACCAGAAAATTGCGGCCGATGATCATTGGCTCCAATTCGGGGTGATTGATGTTGGAAGGAATGATCGCCCGGCCCCGCGCCACCTCGTCTCGAACGAACTCCGGGGTGATGACGGCGGGAATACCGGCTCCCCATCCATTTCCGGGATGCTGCGATGCCAATTGCGGATTGGACCGGGCAAACTCCAGCATCTGGTTTTCACGGATGGCGATGTATTCCATCTCGGGGGTGATCATCCCCTTCTTGGCATAATGCATCTGGGTGACGTTGCTTCCCGGTCTCGCGCGAAGCGGCTTCCGCAAATCCCGGAAGCGGATTTCTTCGAGCGCGGGATCGGCCGCCCGCCGCCGTCCATAATCGGAGGAGATGTCGGAGAGCGCTTCGACATCTCCCCGGTCCCAGATCCAATGGACGCGAAGCGGCGAGAGCCCCTTTCGGATATCGATCTTTGCGGTCGGGTCGGTATACGGTCCGGAGGTGTCGTAGACCACCACCGGGACGTTCTCTTGGAGCGTTCCCTCTTTTGCGGAGCGGGTCGGGGTCTGGAGGATTTCGCGCATCGCCACCCGGACCCCCGGTTGGGTTCCTTTCACATACCTCTTCCGAGAAGAAGGGTAGGGGGCGGTTGTCAGCAAACTCGCATCGGTCTCCTTCTGAGCGGTCAGGGTTGGATCGGTTCCATTCGGATTCGATGTCGTCTCTTTCATGGCAGCTTTGTCCTTCCTGCGAGAGGTTATTTTTGTCTAAAACGGATTTCCGAAAACCTATTTATAAAGTAATAAAAAAATAAAAAAGGCCGCGCCCTCAAAGGGTGCGGCCTCGTCAAGAGGATAAACCGTGTTCCCTTCGCTGGCATTACCCAGATCAGGTTCAAAGGGTTGTTCCGAAGCTCGGAACTCTCAGCCGTGCGGCACCCCTGGAAATTGAATGTCATTATGTCACACCCCTCCCGCTGAGTCAATTTTATTTTGTTCTTGGACTTAAAGCGATCGATTGGGTAATTGCTTACATATCGGCACGACGTGAAATGGACATTGAATACAGCAAAGCGTCCCACCTCAACCGATCAAAATGGGGAGAACCACAATAAATCAACAATTTAGTTTCTTACCTGTCTCTTCGCTTTCGGGGCACAGTTGTTGCTCAAGTTCTTCAATAAGAAGAGGGGAGAAGATGATCCGATCAACAAAAATAATCGATCCTGAGATAACGATGCCCGTCGCGACAAAGGGAAGAATCGTCGTCATCGACGACCATGACTCGACCCTTGATTTCTTTGGCGAGGCATTGACCTGTTTGGGATATACCCCTTTGTTGGCGCAAGACGGACCGAAAGGCTTGGAACTCTGCCGGGAAAATGAAGTCCAGGCCGTTCTGGTCGACTACGTGATGCCGGAGATGTCGGGCCTTGAGGTCGCCGACCGGGTAAAAGCTTTTTCAAAACCGCTCACGGTGATCTTAACCAGCGCTTCTTATCAGGATGCGGCTCAAGATATCGAGTCGAAACGGATCGACTATTTTTTGAACAAACCGTTCCGCATGGCGGAGTTGGAATCGATCCTTGAAGAGGCCCTGGGCCAGGAAGCCGAGTAGTTTTTTGTCCTCGCCACCTGTCGGAAGTTCAAACGATGGGAAAGAAAATCAGGAGAGGCCACTTCTCATCTTCCAATAAGATCACATCGAGCCCTCCTTTCAAAACCGTTCAATAAAAGCCTTTCAACCGGTATCATCACCGGAAGCTCCAAATGGAGCGGTTTGTATCCGATCGGTCAAAAAAAAGGAGCGACATGGCCGTTACCACACCAAAAACAGGATTTTATATTGACAGCAACGGCAGGTTGATAAATAATAATCAATACGGTTTACGCAGCCTCTGCTCACGATAAAGGCCCCAGGTGCATAATTAAAGAATGGATCTAAAAGAACTTCAAGAACGTATCATCGACCTCATCCACCTCACGTCCGGTCCCACCGAGAATGAAGATCTCATCCGTGAGATTATCGTGACGGCACTGACCCTCTCAAAAAATCATGCCACCCGCGGGGATCTGAAGATCATCCATACCGTGCTCAAAGAGATGCGGTACGGGTTTAAGCTCTTCGCTCCCTATAAAGATTTCCGCAAGGTGAGCGTCTTCGGTTCGGCGCGAACCCGGCCGACGGAGCCAATCTATCAGCATGCGGAAGAGTTTGCCAGAAAGATTACGGCAAAGGGATTCATGGTCATCACCGGCGCCGGCGAGGGGATCATGCGCGCCGTTCAGGGGGGAGCCGGACGAAGCAACAGCTTCGGATTGAACATCCATCTCCCGTTCGAGCAGGCCGCAAACGAGTTTATCGAGAACGATCCGAAGTTGATGACCTTCAAATATTTCTTCCCCCGGAAGCTCTTTTTCATCAAAGAGGCGAGCGCCATCGCGCTCTTCCCGGGCGGCTTCGGGACCCATGACGAGGGATTTGAGGCGCTGACCCTCCTTCAAACGGGGAAGACCAGCCCGATCCCGCTCGTCTTTGTCGACTCTCCCGGCGGGACCTACTGGAAGGCGTGGCGCGTCTATGTCGAGGATGAGCTCCTCGCACGCGGGCTGATCTCGGAAGAAGATCTAAACCTGTTCAAGGTCACAGATCAAATCGACGTCGCCGTAGAGGAGATCGTCGGCTTCTATCGAAATTACCACTCGCTTCGGTTTGTTCGAGATCAATTGGTGATTCGGATGAATAAAACGGCGGAGCCGACCCTGTTGGACCGTTTGAACCAATCTTTCTCCGACATCCTCGTCAGCGGAGAGTTTGCCGCAAGCGGTCCGCTTCCCGATGAAGCAAATGAGCCGAAGCTCCTCTCGCTTCCCCGTCTTGTCTTTAACTTCAACCGAAGAGATTTTGGCCGCCTGCGCCAACTGATCGACGTCATTAATCAGCATTGAACCGGAAGGATGTTCCTCGTCCCTCCCTGCATAAGGAGTTCGAATGAAGTCGGTTCGTGTCTTTGCCCCTGCGTCGGTAGGAAACATCGGCCCGGGATTCGACGTATTGGGGATGGCGCTCGCAGGAATGGGAGACACGGTCACGGCGATGCGGCGGTCCGAGCCGGGGGTCTCGATCACGGAAATCACCGGAGACCGCGGCCGTCTATCGTATAAGGCCGAGGAAAACACCGCCGGAATCGCGGTACAAACCGTCCTGACCCATTTGGGAATTCGGGAAGGGGTTCAACTCACCCTTCACAAAGGGGTTCCGGGAACCGGGCTGGGGAGCAGCGCCGCGAGCGCGGTGGCCGGGGCTTATGCGGTCAACCTCCTCTTCGGGGAGAAGCTCTCCAAGGCCGAATTGATCCCGCTGGCGGCGGTGGCCGAATCGCAGGTCAGCCGGGGTTTCTTTCTCGACAATGTCGGGCCGTCGATGATGGGAGGGATCACCTGGAACAATCCTTTTACCAAAGAGGTCGTTCCGTTGGGACGGATCGATAAGGCGGTGATCATCATCGCGACCCCCGATTTTCCCCTTCTCACGAGAGAGTCGAGACGCGTGCTTCCCCGGATGATTCCGATGGAGAACTTTATCTCGAACATGGCTTATGCGTCGATGATCACCTGGGCGGTTGCGAAAAAAGACCCGGTTCGATTCGGCCGGTCGATACAAGATCGGGTTGCCGAGCCGGCCCGCGCCCCCTTGATTAAAGGCTTTGAAGATGTTAAAAAGGCCGCTTTGACGGCAGGGGCCTTCGGCTGTTCGATCTCCGGCGCGGGGGCTTCGATCTTTGCGGTCACCGACGATTCGAAGAAGGGGGAGAAGATCGGGAAGGCCATGGAAAGAGCATTTCAAGGACACCAGGTTCTTTCGGAGATACGAATCGCCCAGATGGACCGGCTGGGCGCGCGGATGGTGAAATAAGGGTTCGTCCATTATACCCAAGAGGAGCAAGCGATGGAGCTGGGGACCACTCTCACTCGATTTCTCATTGAACAGCAACGGAAGCACTATCCTAAAGCGACCGGCGATTTCACCGGGCTGTTGGCCGAGATCGCCACGACCGCCAAGATCCTCTCAAGAGAGGTCAATAAAGCGGGCCTCATCGACATCCTCGGCTACCAGGGGAGAGAAAATGTCCATGGCGAGCGGGTCCAGAAGCTTGATGATTTTGCCAACGAAACATTCATCAAAACGCTCAGCCATACCGGCCACCTGATCGGCTTCGCCTCCGAAGAGTTGGAAGGAATCTATCAAATTCCCGATCCTCATCCCAAGGGAAAATATGTTCTGGTCTTTGATCCGCTCGATGGCTCCTCGAATATCGACGTCAATATCAGCATCGGCTCCATCTTCTCCATCCATCGCCGAAAGAGCGGCGGGAACGAAGCGACGATGGACGATTTTCTTCAGCCCGGCCGCGATCAGGTCGGCGCCGGCTATATCATCTACGGCTCGTCGACGATGATGGTCTACAGCACCGGCTACGGCGTCCATGGATTCACGCTCGACCCGAGCATCGGAGAGTTCCTACTCTCTCATGAAGACATAAAAATCCCTTCCAGGGGAAAAATCTACAGCATCAACGACGGGAACGCGCCGCTCTGGGAAAACGGGATGAAGCGCTACATCGAGGGGATGAAGAAGAGCGGCGCCACCGCCCGCTATGTCGGCTCGCTCGTCGCCGACTTCCACCGCAACCTTCTGAAGGGGGGAATCTTCCTCTATCCCGGCGACAGCAGGAACCCACACGGGAAGCTTCGCCTCCTCTATGAAGCCGCCCCGCTCGCCTTCATCGTCGAGCAGGCGCAAGGGCGCGCGACGACCGGCACCCAGCCGATCCTTGACATCAAGCCCGAATCGCTCCATCAAAAAGTTCCCTTGATCATCGGGAGCGCCGAAGATGTGAAAGAGGCCGAGTCCTTCTGCCGCGGAAAATAACCCGATACAAAGGAGAGGATCGGATCGCCCTTTCCGGCCGCTTCATTTTCACCTTCATCTCAGTCTATCTCGTCCGGTCGGCTTGACACTTCTTGAATCACCGTGTTAGAGATCTGGATGGAATACTTTATAAAGAGCGAGGCTCAGACGGCGGGAAGCGACTTGACTTCCGACCGATTCAGGATGACATGGCGGCAACACCCTCTCAGAAAAAATTTGAAAAGATCTTGATCGTCGGCGCCGGCGCGGTCGGCGGCTATTTCGGCGCCCTCCTCTGCCGGTCGGGCGCCGACGTCACCTTCTTGGTCCGTCCCCAAACCTTCCAGGCGATCCAAAAAAAGGGGCTGCAGATCAAGAGCTTCTCCGGCGACTTTACCGTTCATCCCACCCTGGTTCAAAAGCGCTCGGAGATGCAATCGGCCGACCTGATCATTATGGCGGTGAAAGCCTATGACCTTCTCCCGGTCCTCGAAGAGATTGCGCCGCTCGTCGAACGGGGAGCGACCCTTCTGACGCTGCAGAACGGGGTCGATTCCGAAGAGCGGATTTTTGATTTTTATAAAAAAGAGTGCTTCGTCGCCGGGGTCGCCTACATCACCTCGCGCCTGGCGGCGCCGGGGGTGGTGGAGCATTTCCGAAGAGGGATCATCTCCGTCGGTGAGCGCTCGGGGGAGAAGAGCGAACGCGCGGCGCAAATCCATCAGCTCCTCTCGGACGCCGGAATTCAATGCACCCTCACCGGTCAGATCATGAAAGCGAAGTGGGAGAAGCTCTGCTGGAATGCGACTTTTAATCCGCTGTCGGTGATCCTCGATCATCCGATCTCCCTGATTCTCGATTCTCCGCCGCTTCTGGAAATCGTTCGTCAAGCGATCGCGGAGATCATCGCCGTGGCGGCGAGTGAGGGGATCGCTCTCAAGGAGAAGACCATCGACGAGACGATCACCGTTTCCTCGCAGTTCAGGGAATACCACACGTCGATGTATGAAGATTTCAAGGGAGGAAAACCGACCGAGATCGATCATCTCAACGGCGATCTGATCCGCCGCGGGGAGCGGCGGGGCATTCCGGTGGCAACCCACCGCACCCTCTATGGCTTGGTCAAAGGGCTCGAACAAAAAAGAGCAGGATCAAACGCGCAGGATCAAACACGATAAAGCAGACGGACAGAGCGGATCACAATGTCGAATAAAGCCAAGGGAATCTTCTTTGACGCGGGAGACACCTTATTTCAGGTCAAAGAGGGTGTCGGCGTCCAGTACAGCCGCTTTGCGAAGAAGTATGGGATCGATGTCGCGCCCGATCTCTTAAATCAGCGCTTCCGAGAGGTCTTTAAACGGAGCCCGCCGCTCGCCTTTCCCGGCCTGAGCGGGGCCGCGTTGAAAGCCCGGGAGAAGGAGTGGTGGTACCGGATCGTCCGGGCGGTCTTCGATGACATTCGCTTTCCGAAGTTTGATCCGCTCTTTGAGGAGATTTTTCATTTTTTCAGGGGGGCCGAAGGGTGGGTCTTATTCCCTGATACGAAAGAGACCCTCGATCGCCTGAGCAAAGAGGGTTACCCGCTCGGCATTATTTCCAATTTCGATTCGCGGATCGAGGAGGTCTGCAGCGCCCTCGGCATCCGCCGCTACTTCCAGACGGTGACGATCTCAAGCCAAGAAGGGGTCGCCAAGCCGTCGCCGGAAATCTTCAAGAAAGCCTTGAAGAAAGCAGGCCTCCTCCCGACAGAGTCGCTCTATATCGGAGACAGCCCCGATCACGATATCAAAGGGGCTCAGGAGATCGGGATGAAAGTCCTCCTGCTCGATCGCACAGGACGCTATCCAAACGAGCGGGCGGTCCCACGCATTTCTTCTCTACAGGCCCTGGCAGACCATCTATGGTAGACCCTCTATGATCGAGAGACCCCCTATAAAAAAACACCTCTCCACCGGGTTGCACACAGTGGAGAGGTGTTTGAAAAACGCGGAGAGTTCAGACTATTTCTTCGCCGAAATTGCAGTGGCGTGACCTTTGTCGGTCATGTCCACATCGACCTTGGCACCCTGCTTAATGTCGCCGGTGGTCTTGGTGCTCTTATCGGTATGGATCTTGTGCTCTTTGCCCTTGTCGTCCTTCACGGTGACCATGTCCCCTTCGACCTTGGTGACTTCGCCGGAGACCTTATGGTCTCCCGTTGCGAAGCTGACGGTGGCGAAGCTAAAGGCAACCATGGCAGCAACAAAGAACATCATCAATTTCTTCATTCGAACTCCTCCTGTTTGGTGGTTGTAAGAACGTTTAAAGTATTTTGCAAGCGCTGTGCCTTCTCTTTCAGCAAAGCGCTTTGTAATTCCACTGTAAAAACATATGTTTATAGATAGAGACGGTCGACACCCGTGAACGGATCGATCACAATAACCTATTTCGTATATACTCACACCATTTAGGCTATCGGGAGGATCGATGAGACTGAAAGATAAAGTGGCCATCATTACGGGTGGGGGTACCGGAATTGGGGCGGCGATGACCGAGCAATTTTTAAGAGAGGGGGCCCGGGTCGTCATCGGCTCACGAAATCCGAACCACCACAAGGCTTATGCCGAAAAGCTTCAGAAGGATGGGTATCCGGTTGCCGGTTTTCAGGTCGATGTGACCGACCGCCGCTCCGTCGATCAATTTGTCGCCAACGCGGTCGGCGCCTTCGGACCGATCGAGATTTTGGTCAACAATGCCGGGATCTCAGGCCAAACCCCGATCGATCAAGAGAAGGATGAGCGCTGGCTGGCGATTCTTCAGACCAACCTGACCGGAACCTACACTGTCACCAAGCGGGTTTTGCGGGAGATGAGAGACCATTCCCACGGACGGATCATCAACCTCTCTTCCGTGTTGGGAAAATTCGGGGTCGCCGGCTACACCGCCTACTGCACGACGAAACATGGAATCATCGGCTTTACCCGTGCGCTCGCGCTCGAGGTTGTCTCCCGCGGCATCACCGTGAACGCCCTCTGCCCCGGCTGGGTGGAGACCGAGATGGCGCAGCTCGGTTTAAGAGAGTGGTCCGAGGGGGCCGGGCTGTCGATGGAAGAGGTCCGTCGCCAGGCGGTCGCCGCCATCCCGATGAAGCGGTTCACGGAAGGGGCCGAGGTGGCGGAGCTGGCGGTCTACCTCGCCTCGGAGGCCTCTCAAGCGATGACCGGACAGGCCCTCAATATTTGCGGGGGGGCGACGACGGCGTAAGAGAGGCGATTCAGAATGAACGACCTTACCCATTTATTTACTTGACCGTCGTTCCCGAAGTTTAATCGAGAATGACGGGCTGATAAAGTGATCGACGCGATCTGATCGGAGGGACAATGGCGGAAGAAGGAAAAACGGTGGCCGAAACGGCGACCGAAATGGTTCAGATTATCCTGCCGAACGACACGAACATGCTCGGCAACCTTCTCGGCGGCACGTTGATGCATTGGATCGACATGGTCGGCGCCATCGTCGCCAACCGGCACAGCCGCAGGCCGATTGTCACCGCCTCAATGGAGGGGCTCGACTTCCTCGTCCCGGTCCGCCTCGGCTTTTTGGTGATCTTAAAGGCACAGATGAACTACGCCGGAAAGAGCTCGATGGAAGTGGGGGTCGAAGTCTACTCCGAGAACGGGTTGAGCGGGGAGCGGGTCCATACGAGCAGCGCTATTTTGACCTATGTCGCCGTCGACCTCAAAGGCCGTCCGGTGCCGGTGCCGAAGCTGATCCTGACGACGGAGGAAGAGCGGCGCCGCCACGAAGAGGCGCTGGAGCGGAAGCAGAGGCGCTTGGAACGGCTGAATAAAAGTCGCACTTGAAAGAAGCGGCCCCACTCCTGTAAAATTAATAAAAATCAGCCACTTTTATGAAGGGACTTAAAGAGATGACGAACAAAACGGCAAACAGTCCGACGAACAACCCGGAGAAACCGGACCAGTTCTTCTTGGAGAAATATGGTCTGTCGACCTCCTCGTTGGAGTCGGCGATGGGGAAGGTGCTGGGGAAGCGGATCGACTATGCCGACCTCTTCTTCGAGTACCTGACGAGCGAGTCGATCAGCCTGGAAGAGGGGATCGTCAAGAAGGTCTCGAAAAACGTCTCCCAGGGGGTCGGGGTTCGGGCGCTCGCCCAGGAGAAGACCGGCTACGCCTATTCGGACGACATCAACACCGATCAGCTCCTCATCGCCGCCAAAACCGCCCGCTATATCGCCGAGGAGGGGAGTTCGTCGGCAACCGTGCCGATGCATCAGGTGACCGCGCCGGAAAGAAATCTCTACCCGGTCGGAACCCCGCCGATCGAGGTGCCGGTGGAGAGAAAGATCAAGCTCCTTGAAGAGATCGACCGGATCGCCCGGCAATACGATCCGCGAATCAAGAAGGTCATGGCCTCCTTCAGCAGCGAGTACAAGATTATTTTGATCGCGAATTCCGAAGGGGTCGTCATCGGCGACATCCTCCCGCTCGAGCGGTTGAATGTCACCTGCATCGCGGAAGAGCAGGGGAACCGCCAGGTCGGGAGCTTCGGCGGCGGCGGGCGGTATGAATTCGGCTATTTCCTCGACGAGCAGCGCTTCGAGCAGTACACCCGAGAGGCGGCGCGACAGGCGATCGTCAACCTCTCCGCCATCGATGCGCCGGCGGGAGGGATGGAGGTGGTCCTCGGACCGGGCTGGCCCGGCATCCTCCTTCATGAGGCGATCGGCCATGGGTTGGAGGCCGACTTCAATCGGAAAGGAACCTCCGCCTTCAGCGGCAAAATCGGACAGCGGGTCGCGTCGGAGCTTTGCACCATCGTCGACGACGGCACCCTTCCCTCCCGCCGCGGCTCGCTCAACTGCGATGACGAAGGAACCCCGACCAGCAAGACGGTTTTAATCGAGAAGGGGATCTTGAAAGGTTATCTCCAAGACCGGCTGAATGCGAAGTTGATGAAGATGCCGCTCACCGGAAACGGCCGGCGCGAGAGCTACGCCCACAGCCCGATGCCGCGGATGACGAACACCTACATGCTGGCCGGGGAGTCCGCTCCCGAGGAGATCCTCCGATCGGTCCGGAAAGGGCTTTATGCCGTCTCGTTCGGCGGCGGCCAGGTCGACATCACCAGCGGAAAATTTGTCTTCTCGGCGAGCGAGGCCTACCTGATCGAGAACGGAAAGATCGGCCGTCCGGTGAAGGGGGCGACCTTGATCGGAAATGGACCCGACGTCCTCACCAAGGTGACGATGGTCGGGAACGATCTCTCCCTCGACTCCGGAATCGGAACCTGCGGGAAAGACGGACAAAGCGTGCCGGTCGGCGTCGGGCTTCCGACGATCAAGATCTCCGAGATGACCGTCGGCGGAACCAAAAGCTAACAGTGGAGAAAAAATGGCATTCGATCTGAATCGCGCCGAAGAGCTACTGAAGAAGGCGGAAAAACAAGGGGCGACCGCAGGAGATTTAATCGTCGTCGAGGGGGATTCCTTCTCGGCGCAGGTCCGGCTGAGGGAGGTCGAGAAGATCAGCAATGCCCGTGGCAAGAGCCTCGGGCTCCGGATCTTTTTTGGGAAGCGGTCGGCGATCACCTCCACCTCGGACTTCAGCCACGAATCGCTCGACCGGCTGGTGTCGGACACCTGCACCTTGGCGCAGATCACCCCGGAGGATCCCTTTTCCGGACTGCCGGCGCCGGAGTTATTGGCGAAGAGCGTCCCCGAGCGCGATCTGGCCGACACCGATGTCGAGAAGCTCCCGATTGAGGAGAAGATCGACATCGCCCGGCGGGCGGAGGGGGCGGCGCTGGAGCAAGACCCGCGCCTCACCAATTCGGAAGGGGCCGAGTTCGGCCACTATCATACACTCGTTCTCTACGCCGCCAGCAACGGCTTCCATGGCAGTTATCAGACCACCGGCGCGTCTCTTTCGGTGATGCCGATTGCGACGCAAGACGGCCAGATGCAGCGCGACTATTGGTACTCCTCCCGGAGAAAATATAAAGAGATGGAATCGCCGGAGGCGGTCGGGAAGACGGCGGCGATGCGGACCCTCCGACGGCTGGGGGCGAGAAAGGTCACCACCCAAGAGGTGCCGGTGATTTTCGATCCCGAGATCTCCTCCTCGCTGGTGGGACACCTCGCTTCAGCGGTCTCGGGCTATTCGATTTATAAGGGGGCCTCGTTCCTGATCGATCAATTGGGAAAGCAGATCGCCTCGGCCGACGTGACGATTGAAGACGATCCGACCCTTCCGTCAGGGCTCGGCTCCCGTCCCTTTGACGGGGAGGGACTTCCCTCTTATAAAAAGACCGTCATTGAAAACGGGGTCCTTAAAACCTATCTGCTCGACACCTATTCCGGCAAAAAGCTGGGGCTCGCTTCGACCGGCAGCGCGGTCCGAGGCATCGGCGATCCCCCCTCGGCCGGATCGAGCAATTTTCACCTGAAGCCGGGGCGGTATACCCCGCAAGAGATCGTCCGGTCGGTAAAGGCGGGGCTCTATGTGACGGAGCTGATCGGCTTCGGCGTGAACATGGTCACCGGCGATTACTCCCGCGGCGCGGTCGGAATCTGGATTGAAAACGGGGAGCTCGCCTATCCGGTGGAAGAGATCACCATCGCCGGCAATCTCAAAGAGATGTACAAGCAGATCGAGATGATCGGCAATGATCTTAATCCGTGGCGGCGCACCGCCGCACCGACCCTTAAAATCTCCCGTATGACAGTCGCCGGCAATTAGATCGTCGCTGGTGAATCGATACTGTCCTGCTTAAGAATTAAGATCATCGGATATTGGAATGGGGCTTCGCCCCACGTCCCACGACATGCAAGGCGTGGGGCCGTTTTGCCATGGTTGATATGCTGTGGGACCGGCGCCGGCAGAAGAAGGTGGATTTCCGATCCTCACACTCGGTGTGCCCTGCCCCATACCCAAGGCTTCCCCTCTGCCCCCCTTCGAGGAGATAAACCCGATTCCAGGTCTGTTTAAAAAAGGGGCGTAAGCGACTGCGCGGCAAGGGCGTACTACGCCCCCCCCAGTCTGCTGCGTTTTATATCAGACGCCTCACCTACCGAATCAGGTCACCTGTCGAAGCACCATCCACGGCGCTCTTCCGTGCGTGGTGCAAGTTGTGACCGTAAGGGGGTGCGGGGGGATCTCTCCCCCGGCTGCACGGGGAGGCCTTGGGAGTGGGGCAAGGCGCACCGGGTGTAACGATCGGAAATCCATCTTCTTCTCCTTGCGCCGGCCCCACAGATGATAAACGGCCGGGCAGTCGGCCCCCACGGTGGGGGGTGGGGTAAAACCCGACGACTTTAAGGCAGGTGGGTCAAGAGCAGCACCCTATTCCGACGTTCTTGATCCTCTCATTAAACTTCCTGAAATAAGCAAAATCGTTCAAAAATTTTTCCGCGCGTTGACAAGGGAAATCCCGCGTGTTAATCTGCACGCCAGTGCATTTCAGGGAAGGTATAGACGGATGAAACGGACGGAATATTGCGGTGCCGTGACCGCGGCGCAGGTTGGAAAAGAGGTCACGCTGGTGGGGTGGGTCCATCGCCGGCGCGATCATGGGGGGCTCATCTTTATCGATCTTCGGGATCGGGAAGGGCTGGTCCAGGTCGTCTTCAACCCGCAGCTCTCCGAGGAGATTCATCAGCGGGCGCATCAGCTCCGATCGGAGTATGTGATTCAGGTCGACGGCAAAGTGATCCGCCGGCCCGCGGGAACGGAGAATCGAGAGCTTCCCACTGGGGAGATTGAGGTCCATGCCAGCGATCTAACCATCCTCAACGCCGCATTGACCCCCCCCTTTTCGATCGAAGAGGAGAAGGAGCCGTCCGAATCGCTTCGGCTTCAATACCGCTACCTCGACCTGCGACGGAGATCGGTCCAGGCGAATTTCATCCTCCGTCACAACCTTTCAAAGGCGGTTCGCCGCTTTCTCGACGCGCATCAATTTCTAGAGATAGAGACCCCTTTTCTTACAAAGAGCACGCCGGAAGGGGCGCGCGATTTCCTCGTCCCGAGCCGGTTGAACGTCGGCCAGTTTTATGCGCTGCCGCAGTCGCCGCAACTCTTCAAGCAGATTTTGATGATTTCTGGATTCGACCGCTACTACCAGATCGTCCGCTGCTTCCGGGATGAAGACCTCCGCGCCGATCGCCAGCCGGAATTTACCCAGATCGACATCGAGATGTCATTCATCGAGCGGGAGGACATCCTGACTCTGACGGAAGAGATGGTCCGGACCGTCCTCTTCGAGGTAAAAGGGATTCAACTTGAAACCCCTTTCCCGCGGATGACCTATCAGGAGGCGATGAGCCGGTTCGGCGTCGACAAGCCCGACCTTCGATTCGGGCTGGAATTAAAAGACCTCTCCGACATCGCGGCGCGCTCTGAATTTAAAGTCTTCCGTGACGCGGTCGAGCAGAAGGGGCGGGTCCATGGGATCAATGCGAAGGGATTGGCGACCCTCTCCCGGAAGGAGCTCGATGCGCTGACGCTGGAGGCGACCGGACGCGGCGCCAAGGGGCTTGCCTGGATGAAGGTAACGCCGGAAGGAATGGAGGCGCCGATCGCCAAGTTCTTCAAACCGGAGATGCTCAATGAAATCGGGCAGCGGCTGGAAGCGGTGCCGGGGGACCTCCTCCTCTTTGTCGCCGATCGGGAAAAAGTGGTCTATGAAGTCCTCGGACACCTTCGTCTCGTCATCGCCCGGCGGCTCAACCTGATCGATCCGAAGGCGCTCAAGCTCCTCTGGGTAACCGATTTCCCGCTGCTGGAATATGACGAAACCGAAAAGCGCTATGTGGCGATGCACCATCCGTTCACCTCTCCGATGGATGAGGACATCCCGCTGTTGTCGACCGACCCCCTTCGGGCGCGGGCCAAAGCGTACGACATCGTTTTAAATGGGACCGAAATCGGCGGCGGAAGCATTCGTATTCATCAGAACGATGTTCAGTCGAAGATGTTCGATCTGCTCGGCATCACCAAACCGGAGGCCGAGGCCAAGTTTGGTTTTCTCCTTCAAGCGCTTCAGTACGGAGCGCCCCCGCACGGCGGCATCGCGTTCGGGTTCGATCGGCTGACGGCGATTCTCGCCGGCGTCGACTCGATCCGGGATGTGATCGCTTTCCCAAAGACCCAAAAGGGAATCTGCCTCATGACGAACGCCCCTTCCGAGGTCGATCTCCGGCAGCTCAAAGAGCTTCACATCAAGAGCACAGAATAAGGAAGCGCTCGACAGAACGCCTCGTGCGCTTTTGTGCCGACCTTTATTTTACTTCAGTCCTAGGCCCCGCCTTTTAGGCGGGGAACCGCATATTTTGGGTTTCGAAAAGGAAGTCCTCTGAGGACCGGGATGGGTCCTTTCCCTGTACACAAGCGCTACTTTTACACCGACGGATGTTCCATCAACAGATAAGAACCGTTCAACATCGATTTCCTCTGGTCGAGCCCTAACATATAGGGCGGGGTTCTTTATCTTAATTTTTCGGCGGGGCTTGCGGCCTTCCGACCCGTTCGGCGATAATGAAGCGGTAGATGCAGCAGGAAGGGTTCGTGATGTCTCTCATCGAGCTGCTTCAATACTATGGCCTTTGGGGTGTTCTGCTCGGCACCTTTTTCGAAGGAGAGGCGATCCTTTTGATTGCCGGCGGACTGGCGCGCGAGCATCTCCTGTCGGCTTCGCGCGTCTGGCTGGTCGGCGCCCTCGGCGCGTATGTCGGGCATCTCGTCTTCTACGCCTTGGGCCGATACATGCATGAGAGAGATCTGTTGGCGTGGCTTCCCCGCTGGCGACCGAAGATCGATCGGGCGCTCTCGCTCCTCCAGACCCATCCGACATTGAGCATTTTTCTCCTTCAATACCTTTACGGAATGCGGATCGTCGGCGCCGTGGCGATCGGGCTCGCTGGCATGCCGTGGCCGATCTTTGCCGGGCTGGAGCTGATCAATTGTTTCATCTGGTCCGGGGTGATCTTCGGCCTTGGCTACAGCGCCACCGAGCTGGCTCTGCACGCTTCTCCGCTGATCCCAAAAAGCCTGAGCCTCTTGTTCGCCGTGGCGGTGGTGGTCGGACTGGTTTATTGGCTGGTTCGAGGGGAGAGGCGGCTTGAGGAGAAACCCGATTCGAAGCGGTGACGGCTACTCGACGAAGGTGACGACGGAGTGAAGTCCGGAGGTGCCGTCGGGAAAGGCGCGGGCGACGAAGGCGGTTTGGGTCCGCCCGAGCTTGTCGGTCGCTTTTGAGAAGACTTGGTAGCTCCCCGGCGTCGGATCTTTCCACTCGTATTTCCAGAAGACCCAAGAATACATCGAGGGAGGGGGCTCCAGCGCGGCCCGTTCCCAGCTCTTTCCGCCGTCGAAGGAGAGCTCGACGGTGCTGATGCCATATCCACCGGTGAAGGCGATTCCTTGAAAGAGATATCCCGGCTTTATCGTATTATATGCGCCGGGGGCATCGATCCGAGAGGTCACCTTAATCGTCGCTTCGTCGGTCCATCCCTTTTGCTGCCAATAGCCTTTGTAGTCTTCATCGACCACTTCAATCTTCGTCAACCATTTTACATTCTTGATTCCGTACAATCCCGGCACCACCGCCCGCAGCGGATAGCCGTGCTCCTTCGACAGCGTCGCCCCGTTCATTTGATACGCGAGAAAGACGTCGTAATTCATCGCGCGATCGAGGGTGATGCTGTCGGAGTAGGCTTCCGCGCCAAACATCGCCACATCTTGCGCCGTCGTCAGCGGCTTGGCCTCCTGAAGCAGGCTTTTGAGCGACACCCCTTTCCAGAGGGCATTGCTGATCAGCTCTCCCGCGACCTCATTGTCGATGCATTCGAGGGTTACCACCTTTTCGACGGCGGGGCGGGAGAGAAGCTCTAGATAGGTGAGCCGAAGCGGTCGCTCCACCTTGCCGGTGATCTGCAGCGCCCAGCCGTCCAGATCGACCTGAGGCGGCTTTGAGTAATTGACGACGTAGAAATTTTCGTTGGAAGTGATGAAGGGGACCTCTTTCGGGGGAAGGGCCAAGAATTTCTTCATCAGAAAGGTCGCCGCTTCGACCTTGCGGGTGAAGAGGGTGGCGAAGATGCCGAGGCTACTGTAACGGAGAAAATTCCGCCGATCGAGGAGGTTCATAGGGGCGATTATATCGACGCGTCGGGGAAATTGCAACGGACGACTCGGATCTGGAGGAACATTTTCTATCCCGGAGGGATCTGTTGGTGATGGGCAGAATCGGAATGGTTCAGATGATGCGCGGTGGATTTCACCTGGTCGATCGCCATATTTGTAAGAAGGGAAGCCGTGGTTGGGTGTGTCTTGTCGGGTTTCACCCCACAACTTTCAGGCAGGCAGGTCAAGCGCAGCGCTCCATTCCAATTCCTGTCCAATTCCTGCGCCTCGGATCCTAATTCGGAGACGATCCAGCCTGGATTGGACTTGCAATGGAAGGGTGAATTCGCTATATTGAAACGATTTTGAACGACCATTTACAATCATTCTAAGGAGTTCGAATGAACCGAGGGGTCATTATCGGAATCGCCGTGACCATGGTAATGCTGACGATCTTAATGATGGCTGCCTTGGTGGTTGAGTCGGGAAAATCAAAGAAGCTGGCGGAGCGGGCGGGAAAGATCAAGACCGAAAAAGAGGCGCTTCCCACCATGAAGACGGTCGACTACAGTCAGTTTCAGACCATCAAAGGGGGAGACGATCGGGAGATGGTCTTGATCCCCGCCGGCTCGTTTACCATGGGCGGAGGACCCGAAGGGGATTTTGACGAACAGCCCCAGCGGGTGATCTATCTCGACGCGTATTATATGGATAAATACGAAGTGACGAACACCGACTATCAGCGCTTCGCGAAGATGCTGAAGCGACCGCTGCCAACCATTCCCGTTTTTGAAGACGATGTCAACCTATTAAAGGGGGACAAGCAGCCGGTCGTCGGCGTCACCTGGATCGACGCCTTTGCCTATTGTAAATGGGCCGGCAAGCGCCTCCCGACCGAAGCGGAGTGGGAGAAAGCGGCGCGGGGCGAAAACGGCCAGACCTATCCCTGGGGAGACCCGTTCAATACGAAGCTGGCCAACGGCCGGGGTGAGGAAGACGGTTTCAAATACAGCGCGCCGGTCGGCAGCTTCGAGCAGGGACGGAGCCCTTACGGCCTCTATGACATGGCCGGAAATGTCTCGGAGTGGGTCTCCGACTGGTATGACCAGTTCTACTATAAAACCTCTCCCTTCAAGAATCCAAAAGGGCCGGAACAGCCTGACATGAATAAGGTCCTGGTCTACCGTGGCGGATCATTCAACAGCACGGCGCACGACCTCCGCGCCTCCAAGCGCTTCGGCGGCGCCCACCCCGAACGGGGGGAGAGCAGCGTCGGATTCCGCTGCGCGCGAGACCTCAAAGAGTAACCCTTTTCTCCCCCCGTCTTCTCCGCACATCCCGTAAAGCGTTATCTGGAACTGGAAGGGTCTGATGGGCTTGTCCCGGAATCGGAGGGCATCGGCCGTACCCCTCGGGCGCGGCTCCCTCTTCCGATCTCATCCGAGTAAAGTCGCTTTGCCTCGTCGAAATGTTTATTGGCCTGGTCGGTTTTCGACTGTTGATAAAGAGAGAGCGCCAGGTTGAGATGCGCCTCGGGAATGGTATTGTCGATTCGAACGACATTCTCAAAATGCTGCTCCGCACTCACATACTGCTCGTTTTCATAAGCAGTCATTCCCTTATTGAATTCATCTTTGGCCGTTTCCGGCATCTCTTTCGGCGATGCCACCTGCGGTTTGGATCCTCCGCCGAACATGTTGTGGGTCGAGGCACAACCAGCGAATGTGAGAAGAACGGTTAAAAACACCACTGCATTTTTCATATTTGACCCTCCATTGAACTAAAGCTAATCCATGGTTTTTATTTTAATTCTTATAACCAGTACGCTTCAATTACCTAAAAGAGCTATTCCTCCACGAAGGGACGAGCCCTCCATAAAGATTACCCAATTTCCGCCCGGTTTAATTGTAATGGACCTTCCGGTTTCGATTCCCGTTCTTCAATACAATAAATCATAAATCCTTCCGGCCACAGCGGTTTACATCTGTCTCTCTGCCGAGAGGCAAGGCCCTCGGCGCTGCCGACCGGTACAAGCCGGTACCAAGCCGGTATACGCCGGCATACGGAGGAATAATGCGAAACCGATCTGTTTATGAAAAAAGGGCCGTGATTCAACCGGGGATGTACCGGGATGAATCGAAAGCCGGATGGCGCTCAACGATAAGGCAAAGTCTGGATCTCTTGTTGCCGATGATGCTCGCCTTTCTACTCATGTCGTGCGCAAGCTTCGAGACCGCCACCATCCCCTATGCCGGCGCGCCGCATTTTCCGGAAAGCAATCCGGTGGCGGTTGAAATCCTGCGTGAAGAGCCAAGCCGGCCGAATCAACGTCTCGGTGAAATTGTGGTCGATGCGACGATCAAGCCGGGGCCGCCGGTCTACAAGCTGGAGAAGAAGCTCCGTCAAGAAGGAGGCAAGCTCGGCGCCGACGCGGTGGTGATCGTTTACGATGGTGTCCAGCCGCTCGGCGTCTATGTCTCCGGCCTCTGGTGGGGAAGTGGGACAGTCCGCACCACCTCCGGCCGGAAGCTCATCGGCGTGGCGGTCAAATATCAAGGATAACAAAACAGGAGGTCGGGAGACCGGATCAACCGCCGGCCGTCTCGTCCTTCGACAATCGGATCTTTCTATCGAAGCAGGCATGGAGGACGGGGAGGGTATCCATAAAAGGTCCTTGGCGCCTCAAGATCTCATTATCCATCTTTCGTGGCTTCGCACCCGTATGAGCGCGGACCGGACGTTGGAGGCATGGATGCGAACGTCGGTCTCTTTGATCGGATTCGGATTCGCGATCGTGCAGGTCTTAGACCGTTTCTCTCAAACCGACGGGGTGAATCCGACAAGGAGTTCGAACTTCCCCTACGTCATCGGCCTCCTTCTGATCGGCATGGGGACCCTCTCCTTGGCGATTGCACTATGGCAATATAAATTGATCCTACGGCATCTGCACAGCGGCCTGTTCCATGACATCTCCGGGTATGAAAAAATGCCGGGATGGTCTCCCAGCATGGGTGTCGCGATGCTTTTATGCCTGATCGGCCTCATCGCATTTATGATTATTTTGACACGGGCACTCCGTTCGTTCGATTGGTTTTAGCGCGGCTCTCTCCGACGGCATCGGATGAAAGGGTCTGTAACGGTTACGACAGACGTCGCCCTCTCCTTTCCCCTAAGTTGATAGAGAGAACGTTGAAGGTGGTAGCCCTTTCAGTGGCGGCAGATGAACGATAAAGGAGCGTCGACGGCGGAGCAGGCGGGTCTCTCTCTCGGCGTCGATCAGGTGATCCATGTTTACGGCCGCTGGACCCTTCCCCATCTGGCCGATCTGGAGCGGCGGATTGAGGCGTTTCCCTGGCCGAATCGAGATGCGGTGGTCTGGGAGTTTGGGGCGGTAGAAACGCTCGACACCGGCGGCGCCTGGCTGCTGCACCGGACCCTGGACGCGCTCAGGCAGGGGGGGAAACAGATCGTTCTGCGGCATCTCTCACCGGAACACGCCGAGTTGATGCAGGTGGTGGCCGCCAGCTTCGCGACGGTTCCGATTGCCCCCTTTCTCCCTCAGCCGGGACCGTTGGAGCGGGTCGGCAGACTAGCCTGGCGAGGGCTGGGCGAACTGCGCGACGCAATCTCATTCCTGGGGGAGAGCCTGATGACCTTCCTCTTCGCCCTGACCCACCCGAAGCATTTCCGCTGGCGAACGTTGCTGAAGCGGCTTGAACTCGATGGGTACAATGCGCTTCCAATCGTCGGGCTCCTTCTTTTTTTGATGGGAGGGGTAATCGCCTATCAGGGGGCGACGCAGCTTCGCCTCTTCGGCGCCCAGATTTTCATCGTCGACCTGGTCGGGATCTCTCTGCTGCGCGAGATCGCGCCATTGGTGACGGCGATCGTGGTGGCGGGCCGCTCGGGGGCGGCTTATACCGCCGAGATCGGCACGATGAAGGTCACCGAAGAGCTCGATGCGATGCGGACGATCGGCATCCCGCCGATGGAGCTGTTGGTGCTCCCTCGAATCGCCGCCATGGTGATCGCCCTTCCGCTCCTGACCGTGTTTGCCGACGGAGTCGGCATCTTCGCCGGGATGTTGGTCGCCTTCGATCAACTCGGGGTCCGGTTTGCCGAATTCATCTCCCGCTTCCGGGAGGCGATTGCGTTGAAGCATTACCTGATCGGCCTCAGCAAGGCGCCGGTTTTCGCCTTGCTCATCTCTCTGACCGGCTGTTATCAAGGCTTCCGTGTCCGGGGGAGCGTCGAGAGCGTCGGCCGAAACACCACCACCAGCGTCGTCCAGTCGATTTTCCTCGTGATTGCCTTTGACGCTTTCTACTCGATTGTCGTCAGCTGGTGGAACCTGTAACGTGGCCGCCCCGCCGCAAAAGGCAGATCCGGTGGTGGAAGTCAGGCAGGTCTCGACCACCTTCGGCAGTACGGTGGTCCATCGCGACATCAGCTTCACGGTCTACCGGGGTGAGCTCTTCGCCATCGTCGGCCGGAGCGGGAGCGGGAAGTCGGTCCTGCTGCGGGAGATGACCCTTCTGCGAGAGCCCGACGGCGGATCGATCCGGGTGTTGGGACAGGATCTGAGCGCCATCGATCCCGACCGGGCGCTACAACTCCGCCGTCGGTGGGGGGTTTTATTCCAAGACGGAGCGCTCTTCAGCGCCCTGACGGTGGCCGAAAATGCCGCCGTCCCGCTGAAGGAGCATACCGATCTCAGCGACCGGTTAATCGAGGAGATCGCCGCGGTCAAAATCGGACTGGCCGGCCTTCCGCCGGGGGGAGCCGGCAAATATCCGGACGAGCTCAGCGGCGGGATGCGAGGGCGGGCCGCGCTGGCCCGCGCGATTGCGCTCGATCCCGAGCTGCTCTTTCTCGACGAGCCGACGGCCGGGTTGGACCCGATCAGCGCCCGGGGATTCGCTGATCTGATCGACCGCCTGAAAGGATGGCTCGGTCTGACGGTGGTGATGGTCACACACGACCTCGACACCCTCTGGCGGCTGGCGGACCGTGTCGCGATGCTCAGCGAGGGGAAAATCCTCGCGATCGGAACGATGACGGAGCTTTCCCGGTCGAATGATCTACAGGTCCGGGCGTTTTTTCAAGGGCCGCGCGGGCTCACCGGACCGGCGGAACCGATGGCAAAGGAGCAGCGATGGAACAAAAAGTGAATTATACGCGGGTCGGCCTCTTCGTCCTCCTCTTCGGCGCGGCGCTGGTCGGCGTACTCCTCTGGCTCGGCAAACGGGAGTACCGGAAGGAATATCGGCATTATTATGTCTATGTGCAGGAGTCGGTCACCGGGTTGAGCGTCGACGCGTCGGTCAAATATCACGGGGTCGATGTCGGATACCTCAGGGAGATGGTGGTCGATCCGAACCGTCCCGAGCAGGTCCGGCTGACCCTTTCGGTCGCGCCCGAGACGCCGGTGAAGATCGATACCGAAGCAGTATTGGAGTTCCAGGGGCTGACCGGGGTCGCCTTGATCAATCTAACCAACGGCAGCCGGGAGTCGCCTCCCCTCACCGCAAGACCAGGAGAGCGTTATCCGGTCATTCAAAACACCCCCTCTTTGTACGCCCTGCTCTCCCGCGCGCTCACCGATCCGTCGCTGCCGCGGCTGATTCATCATTTAGACGACCTGACCGTCAATACCCAAACCCTGGTCAACGACGAGAATCGCGCGGCGGTCCGGCAGCTCTTGACCGAAACGGCGAAAATCACCCAAACCGTCGATCGGATGACCGAAAGGGTCGGCGAGCAGCTGCCGATCCTTCTCACTCGCCTTCAGGAGAGCTCCCAGGCGCTGCAAGAGATGTCGAACCGCGCCGTGCAGACGAGCGCGATGGTGGAGCGGCTGATCGATCACAATCGGGCCAGCCTCGACGTCTTTACCGGACAGACATTGACTGAATCAGGTCTGCTCGTGTCGGAGCTGAGGCAGCTGACCGCCACCACGAAGCGGCTCGCGTCGAAGCTGGAGCGGGAGCCGAACGCCCTGATCTTCGGCAAGGGGCCGCTTCCGCGCGGACCGGGAGAGTGAGTTGGACCTTTTCTATGCCCGACACAATCGGCAAGATTGACAAAATTGGCGAGATAGATGATTTCGGCTTGATCCGACCGGTGGGTCGACGCGTTTTCCTATCACTATTTCTGACGGTCGTCGCTGCCTGTTCTTTTCCCGGCCCCGTAAAAGAGAAGGTGGTCCACACCTATCTTCTGAACCCCGATTGGACCGCGACCGCGCCGCCCGAGACGATCGGACGGGGGGCGCAGGGGAGGGGAGCGATGGCGGTGTTGCTGGTTGCCCTTCCGCAGGCGCAGTCGGGTTTCGACACGGAGCGGATCGCCTATCTTCGGCGGCCGAATGAGGTCGGTTATTACGCCGCCAGCGAATGGGCCGATACCCCCGCCCGCATGTTGGCGCCGTTGCTGGTTCAAGCGTTGGAGCGGACCGACACCTGGCAGGCGGTGGTGCCGACGCCGACCGCGGTCCGAGGAGATTACCGGGTCGATTCCGATGATCTCGCCCTCAGCCAAGAGTTTTTTGAAGCGCCGAGCCGCGTCCGACTGACGCTCCGCGCGCAGCTGGTCGACCTGCAGCAGCTTCGTCCCGTCGGCACGAAGGTCTTCGAAGTTTTCGAACCGGCCCCCAGCGAAGATGCTTACGGAGGGGTCCTCGCCGCCAACCGCGCCGTCGCCAGGCTGCTCGGCGAACTTTCAGACTGGATCGCCCGCTGCAAAGAGGCGCGCCCGTCGGATCCCTGCTGAGGTTCGCTCTCAGGCCGGGTCATCAAAACGAAAAGAGCGGAGGGAGCGATTGATGAACCGTCCACTGGGCTTGATCCTGTCTGTGTTGATGTCATTCTTGTTCGTGTCAATGATCGAGGTCTCTTCCCTGGAGGCTCAGAACCTCGAGGCGTATGACGGCAAGGTCATCTTGCCGAGCACCTATGGAGACCTCATCTGTTTCGAGAACTGGAACGCCGATGCCAGACGGTGCGACGGATCTTCCATCAGCTCCGGCGGATTGGCGGCGCTCTCCGCCTTGCGGTCGGCCGACACCCTCGCGGAGATTAAGACGTTGCTTGAATCGATGAACAAAAATCTCGCTGCAAACACCGACGCGATGCTCCACCTTCAGACGTCGCTCGACCGCCGCGCAATACCGGCGAACGAGTCCCTGGTGGGGGCGATCAATGATCGATTCGACGCCATTCCCGCCGGCATCCTCAAGAATGATGCGGTCAAAGAAGCACTCCAAAGATTGAGGGAGGACATTCTAAAAGAGGTGGCGAAGAGAACCCCCCAGCCGCCCAGCGGCCCTCGCCCCCCCCTAAAATAAAGGGTCTTTGCCTTCTCATCCGGACGGCGCCGGGTCTGTTCTTCGAGTCGTTTTGGATCGGTTCTTTATCCGTTGCGTTTGATCCGGAGGACGCCGGCCCCTTGAATGCCGTCGTGTTTAAGGCGGGAGAGCGCTTCGTTCGCCTCTTCCAGGTCGAAGAGCTCCGTGTGGGTTCGGATCGGAATCTCCGACGCCAGTTTGAGGAGCTCCTCTCCGTCGCGGCGGGTGTTGGCGGTGACGCTCCGGAGGGTTTTCTCGTAGAAGAGCTCTTTCTGATAATTTAATCTCGGGATATCGGTTAGATAAATTCCGGCGACCGCGACGGTCCCGCCCTTATCGACGGCGCGCAGCGCGGCCGGAACAAGCTCTCCGGCCGGCGCGAAGATAATCGCGGCATCGAGCTTGATCGGCGGGGCGTCGGCCGCTTCGCCGACCCAGGCGGCGCCGAGCTCCTGCGCCAGTCGGCGATGTTTCTCCCCCCGGGTTGCGACATAGACCTCACACCCCCAATATCGGGCGATCTGAATGACAACATGGGCCGAGGCGCCGAAGCCGTAGAGTCCGAGACGCCCTCCCTGCCGGATGTTGCTTCTGTGAAGCGCCCGGTAGCCGATGATCCCGGCGCAGAGGAGCGGCGCGGCCTGATGGGCGGGAAGCCGGATCGGCAGCCGATAGATGAACGCTTCCGGCGCGACGATATATTCCGCGTAACCGCCGTCGACGTCGTAGCCGGTAAACTGCGGCAGCTCGCAGAGGTTCTCATCGCCCCGCAAACAGTAGAGACAGCCGCCGCATGCGGCCCAGAGCCAGGCGACGCCGACCCGCTCTCCGACCTGAAACCGGGTTGCCTCGGCGCCGGGCCGGACGATTTCACCGACCACCTGATGGCCCGGGACGACTCTGTTTTTGTGGGGCGGCAGCTCCCCCTCGACCACATGCAGATCGGTCCGGCAGATCGCGCAGACCTCGACCCGGATCAGGACCTCTCCGGGACCCGGCTCCGGGGTGGGGAGTTGGACGAGCTGCAGCGGTCTTTCTTCGAGGGGGGCTCGTTTTTCGACGACCATGGCTCGCATCAGAACGGCTCCGGGATGAGATGATTTTATTTTAGTGCAAGGGGAATTGAAAAGCGAGGGGGGAATTCGGGGGGACGGTTTTGATAGACCCGCTCCGGAGGAGCGGTTGACTCATTCGGGTGATTCAATTAAAGTCAAAGACCGGTTGGAAAAGTGAGGTGTCATGATGCAGATGAATTTTTGTCCGGAGTGTGGGAAGCCGTTGGCCCAACATAAAATCGAGCGGCTGCTGCGCTACGTCTGTTCCAAAGAGGTCGGGGGTTGCGGGTTCGTCGACTATGGGCATTTCACGCTCGGGGTAGGGGGGCTGGTGATCGACATCGATCGAAAAACGGGGGAGCGGCGCGTCCTTCTGATCGAGCGCAATCAAGAGCCGAACCGGGGAGGTTGGACGATCCCGGGGGGGTTTGTCGATCTCGATGAGACGGTGGAGGTCGCCGTTGTGCGGGAGGTTGAGGAGGAGACCGGCCTCCATTGCCGCGTGATCGGGATGGTCGGGTTTCGCAACCGGGCCGATCCGGAGATGAACACCGCTTATGCGGTCTTTCTGCTCGAAGCGGTCGGCGGGGCGCTGGTCTCGGCGCCGACCGAAGAGATTGCCCAATGCGGTTTTTACACCCTGGCCCAGTTGGCGGAGATTCCGCGTCTCGCGCCGCTCTCACGGACCGTCGCCGTCGCCGCCCTCACGATGCCTTTTCATCTATTGCTCTCTACCACCGTCCCCGGGTTGGCGGGGCGGCCGCCGTTTACCCTCTTTATCGGATAGGCGGGATTCTACTTGCGATATTGTTTTTAATGTCGGCGTGTGATATATCAGTGCCTTCTTACACCACCCCTTTATCATACATACGGAGATCAGGAAAAAATGCGACCGGCAGAGGAACCCCATCGGATCGATTCCTCTTTGTCAGCGGAGGAGACGCGGCTTCGGGTGTTGCAGGAATACCGGGTGCTCGATACGGGACCCGAGGCCCGTTTTGATGAGATCACCCATCTTGCCTCCCGCATCTGCGGCGCTCCGATCGCGCTGATGAGCTTGGTCGATGCCGAGCGCCTCTTTTTTAAATCGCATGTCGGCCTCGACGTTCAGGAGGCCCCCTTTCCGCACGCCTTCTGCGGGCAGGCGATCAAGCAACGCGGCGTCTTCATGGTCCCCGACGCTCACAACGACGAGCGCTTCGCGACCCATCCCCTCGTCCTTCAACCGCCGCACATTCGGTTTTATGCCGCCGCCCCGCTCATCTCGCCGAACGGCGTTGCGGTCGGGACGCTCTGCGTCATCGACCATGTCCCCCGTTCTTTAGACGTCGATCAGCGCCTGGCGCTGGAGGTGCTCGCCCGGCAGATCATCGTTCAACTGGAACAAAGGCGGGCGATCAGCCGGCTCGAGGAGAGCCTCGCGACCATCAAGACGCTGCAGGGGCTCCTGTCGATCTGCGCCTGGTGCAAGAAGATCCGCCAGGAGGACGGCTATTGGGAGCAGCTGGAGGATTACCTCTTGAAGCATTCAGACGCCAAACTCTCCCACAGCATCTGCCCCGAATGCCGCACCACCGTCCGTCCCGACGACCCCGGCGAATAAACCGATCCGATGACCTCTTTCATCGCACTCCTGCGCGGGATCAACGTCTCCGGACAAAAGCAAATCCGGATGGCCGATCTGCTGAAGCGCTTTAAGGCGTTGGGATTCGAAGACGCTCGGAATTATCTGCAAAGCGGAAACGTCGTCTTCCGCAGCCGTCGAAGCAATGTAAAGAAGCTCGCCTCCGCCATCCAAGCCGACATCGCCGAGGCGTTCGGACATCAGGTGGATGTCCTCGTCCTGTCGGCGGGGGAGCTGAACCGCATCGCCGCTTCCAATCCGCTCCCGAAGTTAGGTCGAAAAGAAACACTGTTCCACGCAACCTTCCTCTTTCAGCCTATCTTGAAGACTGATTTTGAAAAGCTCGTCCTCCCAGCGCAGGAAGGGGAGCGGGCGGTGTTGATCGATCAGGTGGTGTTCCTTTACTGTCCGCATGGCTATGGGAGAACGAAGCTGAATAATGCTTTTTTCGAAAGAAAGTTGGGAGTGCCTGCGACGACGCGGAATTGGCGGACGGTGTTGGCGTTGCGAGATCTTTGTGAGGAACGATGAGCTCCTTTTTCAAATCGTATGCCAGTGATGGTCGTTACTCCTGAAGAAGAGCATGCGGAAAGGCGAAAATCGGCGATTCATCATTGATAGCCCTCAATGGTCGAGCTCTCGTCTACTTACTTGAAGCGACGATTCTCTTCAGTCTTCGATTACACCATTCGAACTCCATCGCTATTACGATTTAGAGGAGCCTACCTGAAACATAACAATAACCTCTTGACATTCCTCTCCCATCGCACTAGAATAACCTCAATTCCCTTTAAACCGGTCCGGTGAGGCTGGTAAGGATTCGGATGACGACTTATAGCGACTTCATAAGAGCCTTCTTTCGGTCAGCGCGGCCGGAAGAAGGTTTTTTTGTACCTGGAGGCCGGCAATGGAACGGGTGATTCTCAACTCGGTCGAGATCTTTCGGGCGCTGACCCGGATCGCGCACGAGATCGTCGAGAGAAACAAAGGGTCGAAGGAGATCGTCCTCGTCGGCATTCGGACCGGCGGCGTCTTTCTCGCCCAGCGGCTGGCCAAAAAGATTCAAGAGATCGAAGGGGAGACGGTGCCGATCGGCGAGCTCGACATCACCCTCTACCGCGACGACCTTGCGACCCGCAAAGAATCTCCCGTCCTCAGGAAGACCCACATTCCGTTCGACCTCAACGGCCGCCGGATTATCCTGGTCGATGACGTTCTCTTCACCGGCCGGACGATTCGCGCGGCGATGGATGGGTTGATGGACCTCGGCCGGCCGCGGCAGATTCAGCTGGCGGTGCTGATCGACCGGGGACACCGCGAGCTGCCGATCCGGGCCGACTACGTCGGGAAGAACCTGCCGACCGGCTTCGACGAAAAAGTTGAAGTGCTCCTTGAAGAAGCCGGAGAGGAGGATCGGATCCTCTTGAGACGGCTGTCGGATGTCGGCGTTCAAGGGGCGGAGACGTAACCGGATCACACGCCTGAGGCGACGATGGGACTGAAGCGAAAAGACATTTTGGCGGTGGCCGAATTGGAGCGGGAGGAGATCGATCTGATTCTCCAAACGGCAGAGTCTTTTAAAGAGGTCTCCACCCGCGAAATCAAAAAGGTGCCGACCCTCCGGGGAAAGACAGTGGTCAACCTTTTTTTCGAGCCGAGCACCCGGACGCGAACCTCGTTCGAGCTGGCGGCCAAGCGGCTCTCCGCCGACGTGATCAACATCTCGACCTCTTCGAGCAGCGTGGTGAAGGGGGAGACGCTCCTCGACACGGCGCGCAACATCGAAGCGATGCAGTCGGACATCCTGATTCTCCGCCATGCGTCGTCGGGCGCGCCGTATATTCTCGCCCGGGCGTTGCGAAGCGCCGTGATCAACGCCGGCGACGGCGCGCACGAGCACCCGAGCCAGGGGCTGCTCGATCTTTTTACGATCAAAGAGAAGAAGGGGACGATTGCGGGGCTGAAGGTCGTGATCGTCGGCGACATCCTCCACAGCCGGGTCGCCCACTCCGACATTCATGGACTGAAGAAGCTCGGCGCGGAGGTCCATCTCGCCGGTCCGCCGACGATGATCCCGCGCGGAATAGAACAGTGGGGGGTGAAGGTCCACTACCGTCTGGAAGAAGCGATCGCCGGGGCCGACGTGATCATCCTCCTGAGGCTGCAATTGGAACGACAGGGAAAAGGATATTTCCCGACGCTGCGCGAGTATGCGCGGCTGTATGGGTTGGACAGCAAAAAATTGGCGCTCGCCAACGGCGGCGTCTTGGTAATGCATCCCGGCCCGATCAATCGGGGGGTGGAGGTGACCTCGGAGGTGGCCGACGGCCTCTCCTCCGTAATCTTAGACCAGGTGACGAATGGACTGGCCGTCCGGATGGCATTGCTCTTTTTACTCTCCGGGGAGAAACAATGACCGAGCGGATTTTGATTCAGGGGGGGCGGATCCTCGATCCGGCGCACGGCCGCGACGCAGTCGGCGATCTCTTGATCGAAGAGGGGGTGGTCCGGGAGATCGGCCCGAAGCTCGCAATCAAAGGGGCGGTCACGCGGATCGATGCCGCGGGCAAGCTCGTGGTGCCGGGACTGATCGATCTCCACAGTCATCTGCGCGAGCCGGGGTTCGAATACAAAGAGACGGTGGCGAGCGGGACGGCGGCCGCGGCGGCGGGCGGGTTTACTTCAATCTGCTGCATGCCGAATACCAATCCGGTCAACGACAACCAGTCGGTCACCGAGTTTATTTTAGAGCGGGCGAAGGCGGAGGGAAAAGTTCATGTCCTTCCGGTCGGCGCGATCACGAAGGGGTCAAAAGGGGAGGAGCTCGCCGAGATCGGGGAGCTGGTCTCCGCCGGCTGTGTCGCCATCTCCGACGACGGCCGCCCGGTGATGAACAGTGAATTAATGCGCCGGGCGATGGAGTATGCGAAGATCTTCGATATCCCGGTGATCGATCATTGCGAAGACCTGAACCTCTCGGCCGGCGGGGTGATGTTCGAAGGGGAGGTCTCGACGGCGCTCGGGCTCAAGGGAATTCCGGCGGCATCGGAGACGGTGATGGTCGCGCGGGATATCGCCCTGGCGGAGCTGACCGGGGCACGGGTCCACCTCGCCCACATCAGCTGCGGCGGCTCGGTCCATCTTATCCGGGAGGCGAAGCGGCGTGGGATCGCGGTGACGGCGGAGACCTGCCCGCACTATTTTACTCTGACCGACGACCGGGTCCGCGGCTTCGACGCGAACGCGAAGATGAAGCCGCCGCTCGCCACGCGGCGCGATCTCGAAGAGGTCCGGGCCGGATTGGCCGACGGGACGATCGACGCGATTGCCACCGACCATGCCCCGCACGCGGCGCAGGAGAAGGAGTGCGAGATCGACCATGCGCCGTTCGGGATCATCGGGCTCGAGACGGCGTTCGCCCTCTCGCTGATGTTGGTGGAAGAAGGCGTCCTGTCATTACAAGACTTAATTCGAAAGCTGACCGAGAGTCCGGCGCGGATCATCGGGAAGAAAATCGGGCGGCTCGGCGTCGGCGATACCGCCGACGTGACGGTGATCGATCCCGCCGCGGAGTGGAGCGTCGATGTCGGCTCCTTTAAATCGAAGAGCAAGAACTCTCCCTTCCTCGGCTGGAAGCTGAAGGGCCGGATCGCCGGAATCGTCGTGGCCGGAAAGTGGACCCCCTCTGCGGAAGCGGCCGGCGCGGGCAAAGAGCCGGGGAAAACTTCATGAGCCGGGCGATTCTCCTCCTGGAAGATGGAACGGCTTTCGTCGGCCGGTCGTTCGGCGCCGACGGAGAGGCGGTCGGCGAGGTGGTCTTCAACACCAGCATGAGCGGTTATCAGGAGATCCTTACCGACCCTTCCTACAAAGGGCAGATCGTCACGATGACCTATCCGCTGATCGGCAACGTCGGAGTCAACCCCGACGATGTCGAATCGCCGCGGCCGTGGCTGGAAGGGTTCATCGTCAAAGAGTACTCCGGCTTTCCAAGCAACTGGCGGGCGACGGAACCGCTCGACCGGCTTTTGCAACGAAGCGGGATCGTCGCCATTCAAGGACTCGACACCCGCGCCCTCACCCGGAAGCTCCGCGATCGGGGGGCGATGCAAGGGATTCTTTCAACGGAAGCGTTTGACACGGCGCAGCTTTTGAAGAAATTAAAAGCGCAGCCGCCCCTGGTAGGCCAAGACCTGGTCCGGCAGGTCACCTGTGCGGAGGCCTATCCCTGGAAAGAAGGGGCCTGGCAAGAACCGGTTGTCCCGGCGCGTTACCATGTCGTCGCGTATGACTTCGGGATCAAACAGAATATTCTCCGGCGGCTGACGCAGGCGGGATGCCGGGTGACGGTCATTCCGGCCGAGACGTCGGCCGAAAAAGTACTGTCGATGAATCCCGACGGCGTCCTCCTCTCCAACGGGCCGGGAGATCCCGAAGCGGTCTCCTACGCGATCCGGAACACGGAGAAGCTGATCGGGAAAAAGCCGCTCTTCGGAATCTGTCTCGGCCATCAGATTCTCGGGCTGGCGCTCGGGGGGAAATGCAGGAAGCTCAAGTTCGGCCATCACGGCGGCAATCAGCCGATCATGGACCTGGTGACCCGTCAAGTCCAGATCACCGCCGAGAACCACGGCTTTGCGGTCGATATTCAATCGATCGAAAAAGAGGTCGAGCTGACCCATGTCAACCTGAACGACAACACGGTCGAGGGGATGCGCCATCGGACCCTCCCGGTCTTTTCGGTTCAATACCATCCGGAAGCATCGCCGGGACCGCGCGATGCCCATTTTCTCTTTAAGCGGTTTATCGATTCATTCGAAGTTCAAAGCGGTTGATCCACATCCAGGAGGGGCGATGAGGGCGAAATTCTCTGTGAGGCTGTTGGCGGCGTTGACCGGTTGGCTCGCCTGCGTGATGATGTCGGGTTGTATCTATAATATTTCTCTCCTTCCGCAGACGGGGCCGCTGGAGGAGAAGGTGGTCGAGGGGAGCGGCGAGAACAAAGTCCTTCTCCTCGATATCACCGGAATGATCTCCGAGGAAAAGGTCGACGGCCTGGTGGAGAAGCCCGATATGGTCTCCCGAATTAAAGAGGAGCTGAAGAAGGCGGAGTCGGACAAATCGGTGAAGGCGGTCGTCCTCCGGATCAACAGCCCGGGGGGAACGGTGACTGCATCCGACATCATCTATCACGAGATCCAGCGGTTCAAAGAGCGGACCGGCCGGAAGGTCGTCGCCTCGATCGTCGATATCGGCGCCTCCGGCGGATATTACATCGCCATGTCGGCCGACCAGGTGGTCGCCCATCCGACGGCGGTCACCGGAAGCATCGGCGTAATCATGCTTCATGTGAATCTTCAGGGGCTGATGGAGAAGGTCGGCGTCGAGGCCGATTCAATCAAGTCGGGCGCGCACAAAGATATGGGGATCCCGACCAAGCCGCTCGCGCCGGAAGACCGCGAGATCTTGCAGGCGATGATCAACGACATGTACAGTCGGTTCTTGGAAGTGGTCGGCCAGGGACGGAAGGGGCTCGCGGCCGACCGGATTAAAACGCTCGCCGACGGCCGGATCTACACCGCGACCCAGGCCAAAGAGGCGGGCCTGGTTGACCAGATCGGCTATCTCGATCAGGCGATCGACCTGGCGAAGTCGGAGGCGGGGATTCAGCAGGCCAAGGTGATCCTCTACAGCCGGCCGAACGAGCATACCAATAACATCTACTCGCAGGCGATGCAGGGAGAGGCGAATCCTCTCTCCGCCTGGGGGGTCGATCCCAAACGGCTGCTCCAAGGACAAGGAAACTCGGCGAAGTTTTTATATCTCTGGATGCCTTAAGCGACGGATGGCGGACAAAATAAAACCGGACAAAATCAAAATCGTCGGAAAACGACAGCCGCGAGAGACCCAAACGGAGCAGGATTATAACGTCTTGTTGAAGACCCTGGCGGCGCTGAGTGGGAACCGCATCTGTCCAAAAGGAGTCTATCGTTTCAGAACGCATGAGGAAGCAGATCAATGGATGGTCCGGATGATCGCGAAGGCTTCAGTAGAAACCCAACGATAGAGGATTGGAAGCAACTTTGTAAATCGTTGAATGAGATAAGTGTTCGGTATGTGCTCATCGGCGGGTTTGCCATCGCACATCACGAACGAGTCTTTTGGAAGAGAAATTGAAACAGTCAAAAAACAAAAAGAGCTAAAGGGAGCAATGCCGAAGCGAACCGACATTCACAAGATTCTTTTGATCGGCTCCGGGCCGATCGTCATCGGGCAGGCGTGCGAATTTGACTACTCCGGGACGCAGGCGTGCAAGGCGCTGCGGGAGGAGGGGTATCAGGTCGTCCTGGTCAACAGCAACCCGGCGACGATCATGACCGATCCCGACGTCGCCGACCGGACCTACGTCGAGCCGATCACCGTCGAGGTGTTGAAGGAGATCATCGCGCGCGAGCGGCCCGATGCGCTCCTGCCGACGATGGGGGGACAGACGGCGCTCAACATGGCGGTCGCCCTCTACGAGCGGGGGATTCTGGAGCGGTTCGGCGTCGAGCTGATCGGGGCGAAGTACGAGTCGATCAAGCGGGCCGAAGACCGGGAGGCGTTCAAGCGGGTGATCGAAGCGGCCGGCCTGGAATATCCGAAGAGCGGCCGCGCCCGCAACCGGGAAGAAGCGCTCGCGATCGTGGAAGAGACCGGCTTTCCGGCGATCATCCGCTCTTCGTTCACGATGGGCGGCGCGGGGGGGAGCATCGCCTACAACCGCGAGGAGTTTGAGACGCGGGTCGAGGCCGGTCTCTCGAGCAGCCCGATCCATGAGGTGTTGATTGAACAATCCGTTTTGGGATGGAAGGAGTTCGAGCTCGAGGTGATGCGCGACAAGCGGGACAATGTCGTCATCGTCTGCTCGATCGAGAATTTCGACCCGATGGGGGTCCATACCGGCGACTCGATCACCGTCGCGCCGGCCCAGACGCTGACCGACAAAGAGTATCAGCGGATGCGGGACGCGTCGATCCGGATCATCCGGGGCGTCGGCGTCGACACCGGCGGATCGAACATCCAATTCGCGCTCAACCCGGAAAATGGCGAGATGCGGGTGATCGAGATGAACCCGCGCGTCTCCCGCAGCTCGGCGCTCGCCTCGAAAGCGACCGGCTTTCCGATCGCGAAGATCGCCGCCAAGCTCTCGGTCGGCCTGACGTTGGATGAAATTCGAAACGACATCACCCGGGTGACGCCGGCGTCGTTCGAGCCGACCCTCGACTATGTCGTGGTGAAGATTCCCCGGTTTGCCTTCGAGAAATTTCCGAACGCCGATCCGACCCTGACCCTTCAGATGAAGTCGGTCGGCGAGGTGATGGCGATCGGCCGGAATTTCAAAGAGGCGCTATTGAAAGCATTCCGATCGCTGGAGATCAAGCGGGAGGGATTCGAGCCGCACCACCGGGCGTTGGAAGACGACGGGGGGCGCTTGAAAGAGATGCTCGCCCGTCCGACGTTCAATCGGATCTGGCAGATCGCCGACGCGCTCCGGCTCGGTCTCCCGATCGATGAGATCCATCAGATTACCAAGATCGATCCCTGGTTTCTCGATCAGATTCGACAGGTGATTGCCTTCGAGGAGGAGCTGAAGAAGCTCAACCATGGCTCGCCGCTCGATCGGGAGGTGATCCGGCTGGCCAAGGAGACCGGATACTCCGATAAGCGGATCGGCCAACTCGTCGGCCTCTCGGAGGCGGAGATCCGCGCTTACCGCCAGAAAGAAGGGGTGATGCCGGTCTACAAGCGGGTCGATACCTGCGGGGCCGAGTTCGAAGCGTACACCCCCTATTTTTACTCGACCTATGAGCGGGAGTGCGAGGCGGCGCCGACCGACCGAAAGAAGGTGGTCATCCTCGGAAGCGGCCCGAACCGGATCGGGCAGGGAATCGAATTCGATTACTGCTGCGTTCATGCGGTCGCGGCGCTGAAAGAGATCGGCTATGAGAGCATCATGGTCAACTGCAACCCGGAGACGGTCAGCACCGATTACGATACCTCCGATCGGCTCTACTTCGAGCCGCTGACGTTGGAGGATGTGCTCCATATCATCTGGCGCGAGGGAGCCGAAGGGGTCGTTGTCCAGTTCGGCGGCCAGACGCCGTTGAAGCTGGCGGTGCCGCTGGAGCGGGAAGGGGTCCGGATCTTGGGAACCTCGTCCGACGCGATCGACCGGGCCGAAGACCGGGAGCGGTTCAAGGCGCTGCTGGAAAAACTCGGATTGAAGCAGCCGCAGAGTGGATTGGCCCGCTCCTATCCCGAAGCGCTCCGCGCGGCCGGAGAGATCGGCTATCCGGTGATGGTCCGGCCTTCCTATGTGCTCGGCGGTCGGGCGATGGAGGTGATTTATGATCAGGAGAGCCTGCAGCGGTATATGACGAACGCGGTCAAGGCCTCTCCGCAACATCCGGTGCTGATCGACAAATATCTCGAAGATGCGGTCGAGATCGACGTCGATGCGGTCGGCGACGGCCAAGAGGTCTTCATCGGCGGGATCATGGAGCATATCGAAGAGGCGGGGGTCCATTCGGGCGATTCGGCCTGCTCCCTTCCGCCGTTCTCGTTGAGCGAGTCGATTTTAAAGACGATTCGGGAGCAGACGGTCCTCCTCGCCGAGGAGCTCGGGGTGATCGGGCTGATGAACGTCCAATTTGCGGTCAAAGACGGCGAGGTCTATATTCTGGAGGTCAATCCGCGCGGCTCCCGCACGATCCCGTTCGTCAGCAAAACGATCGGATTGCCGCTGGCGAAGATCGCGATGAAGGCGGTCCTCGGGAAATCGCTCCGGGAGCAGGGGGTCTTTCAGGCGCGGCCGATCACCCACATCGCCGTGAAAGAAGCGGTCTTCCCCTTCAAGCGGCTGAACGCCGATTCGATCTTAGGACCCGAAATGAAATCGACCGGGGAGGTGATGGGGATCGACCACGATTTCGGCCGGGCATTCGCCAAGGCGGAGGCGGGGGCGGAGAACTTTCTTCCGACCGCCGGAAAGGTCTTCATCAGCGTCAAGGACAAAGACAAGCCGGCGATTTTAGCGTCGGCGCAGCGGCTGGCGGAGTTGGGGTTCAGCCTCATCGCCACGGCGGGAACGGCGGCCTATTTGAGCGAGCGGGGTTTAACGGTCGAGAAGGTCTATAAGGTCAACGAAGGACGACCCCATGTGGTCGATGTTTTAAAGAACCGAGAGATTCATCTGGTGATCAACACTGTCGGCGATAAACTGTCGCAGACCGATTCGTATTCGATCCGTCAGACGGTGTTGTTGAACGGCATTCCCTACTTCACGACGATTGCGGGGGCGAGAGCGGCGGTCCGCGGGATTGAATCACTCTTGAAGGAGGGGATGGCGGTGAAAACGCTCCAGGAGTATCATGCAGAAATGGGAGGAAAAAAGTGAAAGTACCGATGACCCAAAGAGGGTATGAGCTGATTCGAGAAGAGCTCGACCGGCTCAAGCGCGTGGAGCGCCCCCATGTCATCTCCTTGATTGCAGAGGCGCGGGCGCACGGCGATCTTTCCGAAAACGCGGAGTACGCGGCGGCCAAGGAGAAGCAGAGTTTTGTCGAGGGACGGATCCGGGAGCTGGAAGACAAGCTGGCCAATGCGGAGGTGATCGACACGACGGGCCTCTCGACCGAAAAAGTCGTCTTCGGGGTGACCGTGACGATCATGGACCTTCAGAACGACGAAGAGAAGAAGTATACGATCGTCGGCCAAGACGAGGCCGATCTGAAAGAGGGAAAGATCTCGGTTCAATCGCCGGTCGGAAAAGCGCTGATCGGAAAGCGGGTCGGCGATTCGGTCTCGATCGTGACCCCTTCCAAGACGGTCGAATACGAAATTCTCAAAATTACATTTGAATGACGCGAGGCGAGGAATGCGGGCGTGCGGGGTGAGGGATGCCGGATAAAAAAAAACGCGCTCCTCATTCCGCAATCCGCAATCCGAACTCCGAAATTTCGAGCGCCGCTCCCACCATCACCCTCACCACCGATTTTGGCTCAAGCGATTATTTCGTCGGAAGCGTCAAAGGGGTCTTGCTGCGGCACGATCCCTCCCTCCGGCTCGTCGACATCACCCATGAGATTGCCCCTCAAGATCTGATCAGCGCCGCGTTCATTCTGAAAGAGATCTCGCTCTATTTTCCCGCAAAAACGGTCCACCTCGCCGTGGTCGATCCCGGGGTCGGCACCGACCGGCGGCGGCTGATCGCCGCCGAGCGGGATCAGCTCTACGTCGCCCCCGACAACGGCCTCCTCACCTATATTCTCCAGCGGGTGGGGTGCCGGGTCTTTTCGGTCGAGGAGGCGCATCTTCCGCTCAAGAAGAGTCCGACCTTCGCAGGCCGCGACCAATTTGCCCCGATCGCGGCCCGGTTGGCGGCCGGTGTCTCCCAGGAGCGGCTCGGACGGAAGATCGACGATCCGGTATTAATGAACGGGCTCTCCCCCCGGCGGGAGGGGACGCAGGTCGTCGGAAAAATTGTCTACTTCGACCGGTTCGGGAACGCCATCACCAATCTCACCGCCGACCATCTTGACCGCACCGCCGATCCGGACGCGCTTCTTCTCCGTCTCAAAGGGAAGCGGCTTGCCGGATTGAAACGCCATTATGCGGAGGGGAAGCGGGGGGCCGGCAATCTGATTATCAACAGCTCGGGTCACCTGGAGCTCTTCGTTCCGGGAGGGAGTGCGCGAGACCTCCTTAAACTTCATCTATTGGATGAGGTTTTTGTTGAAGCGCAAAAACCGGTCCATTGAATCGGCTGAATCGGCTGAATCGGCTGGAATAACTGGGAATAAGCGGGGAATAAGCCATGGGATTTCTTTTTTTATTTTTGTTGGGGATTTCGGCCATCATTCTGCTGGCGCGGTTTGGCTCCAAGGCGAGCCGCCGGGGCCAGACGGCGATGCCTCCGCAGAATGGAAAGGAGCGGTCGGGGTATGACCGTGGAAAAGGGCAGGACGAGCGGGCCAGACAGTTCCAAGAGGCGCTGATCTCGCTCCTCCTCAAAAAGGAGATAATCACCGAAGCGGAGCTGCTGGCGGAGGTCGAGATGCTTCGGAAAGAGGAGGAATTGCCGTAGTCTTCCTCCGGGAAGAGGAGGGCCGTTGTATCCGGAAATTGTCTCCCGATTGTCTCCCAATTTTCTTGCAGTGGTGATCCGTGGTTTTAGAAGGTCATCTATTTGTAGTAGAATAGACCCACAGGGACTAGACCCGTCGATCCTTCTAACCTGGAGATGTTAATGAGAGAGCCCTCCCGCCGTTTGTCGACCGGCATCGCCGGCCTGGATGAGATCCTCTTTGGCGGGCTGACCCCGGCCCGAACCTACCTGGTGAGCGGTCAGCCGGGCACCGGCAAAACAATCCTCGGCCTCCATTTCCTCGGCGCCGGCGCCGTCAATGGGGAAAAAGCGTTGCTGATCACCCTGGGGGAAGCGGAGGCGCAGATCCGTAAAAATGCGGAGACGCTGGGGCTCGATCTGACCGGGATTTCCTTTCTCGATTTGAGCCCGTCGATGGCGTTTTTCTCTGAAGTAAAAACCTATGACATCTTCTCCGCGGCCGACGTCGAGCGAGAGCCGACGACCCGGAAGATTATTGAGAAGATGGAGGAACTCAATCCGCAGCGGATTTTGATCGACTCGATGACCCAATTCCGCTACCTCTCCCCCGATCCCTTTCAGTTCCGAAAGCAGGTCCTCTCCTTTCTTCAGTTTCTGACCTCCCGAAAAGGGACGGTTCTCTTCACCTCCGAAGGGACGGCGTCTGCGCCGGATGACGATCTGGAATTCATGTGCGATGGCGCCATCCACCTTGTACTCTCCGATTCACAGCGGATCGTCCGCATTACCAAGTTTCGCGGATCGGATTTCTTGGGAGGCGATCACACGATGCGGCTGACCGATCATGGAATGGCCATCTCGCCGCGCCTGATTCCCGAATCTCACCAGAAAGAATTTGTCGCCGAATCGATCTCCTCGGGCGTGCCCCAGCTCGACACCCTTCTTCATGGCGGCCTGGAGCGAGGGACGATCAGCGTTTTCACCGGCCCGAGCGGGGTCGGCAAAACGACCCTCGGCGTTCAGTTCATGAAGGCGGCGGCGGCCCGGGGTGAGCGCTCCGTGATCTATCTATTCGAGGAAGGGATGGAGACCCTGCTCCATCGCTCCGCGTTGATCAAGGTGCCGATCCAAGAGATGATCCAGCGGGGAACCCTTTCGGTCGTTCAGGTCGAGCCGCTTCAGTTTGCCCCGGATGAATTCGCCTCGATGGTTCGCGCGGAGGTCGAAGCGCAAAATACCCGGATCGTCATGATCGACGGGGTGACCGGCTATCAGCTTTCGGTCCGGGGCGGAGACCTCATCCGGCATCTCCATTCTCTTTGCCGGTATCTGAAGAACATGGGGGTGACGGTCATTCTGATCAATGAAACCGAAGAGATTACCGGGGACTTTAAAGCGACCGAGGTCGGCATCAGCTACCTGGCCGATAATTTGGTTTTCCTCCGCTACCTGGAGCTGCACGGGGAGCTGCGGAAGACGATCGGCGTGTTGAAGAAGCGGCTGACCGATTTCGAGAAGACCCTTCGGGAGATTGAAATTACCGGCGACGGGGTGAAGGTCGGCCGGCCGTTGACCGAGCTGCGGGGCATCCTCAGAGGGATCCCCGAATGGGTCTCCCCGCCTAAAACCCAGTGAACCGCGTCGGACCCTAAACGTAGTGATATGAACCGTATCTTGCTTCTGATCGACCATAAGGAAAATCGCCGGCTGTTGGCGGAATGGCTGGAGCCGCGCCACCCGGTGGTTGTCGCTGATTCCGAAGCGGCGCTCGGCCAACCCTTTGACCTCGGCATCGTCGACGGCCCGGCCCTCCATCGCTGGGTCAAAGAAATCCAATCGAGGAGAGAGGCCGATCGTCCCCGATTTCTTCCGTTCCTCCTGATCGTTCCGAGACACGATGTCGGCCTCTTCAAACAGCACCTCTGGGAAAGTATAGACGAGTTGATTATCAATCCGGTGGACAAGGTGGAACTGCAGGTGCGGGTCGATGTATTGCTCCGTTCGCGACAGTTCTCCTCCGAGCTGAAGGTTCGCAACGATGAGCTGGAGACCTACGCTCAAGCGCTGACGCACGACCTGCGGGCGCCGGTGCGTGTAATCTCGAGCTTTGCAAAATTATTAATCAATGAACAGCCGGAGAAGCTCAATGCGCGCGGACAGCATCAGCTCGAGCGCATTTACTCCGTTGCCGAGCAGGCATGGGAGTTAATCGATTCACTCCTGGCATTTTCCCGGCTGGGACAGAAGAAAATCGCCCTCCGCAGCGTCCGCCTCGCCTCTTTGGTGGAAAGCTGTTTGAGGAACGTGGAGGAGGAGGTCGAAGCGGCGAAGGGGGAGGTCCGCGTCGAGGGAGATCTTCCCGCCGTCCAGGCCGACCCGACCCTGCTGAAAGCGGCGTTGACCAACCTCCTCTCGAATGCCGTTAAATATGTCGCCCCCGGAACCCGGCCCCGGGTGACCCTCTCCGCCTCCGTGCGCGTCGGAATTTGCCGGATCGAAATTCAGGACAATGGCATCGGGATTTCATCCGAAAATCTGGGTCGGATTTTTTCTCCTTTCGTCCGTCTGCATAGCATCGAGGAATATCCCGGATTTGGTCTGGGCCTGTCGACGGTTCAAAAGGTGATTGAAATCATGGGCGGTCGGGTGGGGGCCGATTCGTCCGAGGGGATCGGAAGCCGGTTTTGGATTGAGCTTGAAGTGGCCGAGCCGCAGGAGCGGCGGGAGGCGCGTTGAAGTTTCTGATCGTCGACGACAATCCGGATGATCGCGAGCTGATTATTCAGGAATTGAAGAAAGAGTATCCCGCATCGATTTATACCGAAGCCTTTCGAAAAAAAGATTTTGACGATGCGATCGCCCGGGGCGGCTTCGACCTGGTTTTCACCGACTATCGGCTCAACTGGACCGACGGGCTCTGGGTCCTCTCCCAATTCAAGGAGCGTCATCCTCACCTCCCCGTCATCATGGTGACCGACACCGGGAATGAAGAGATCGCCGTGAAGGGGATGAAGGCGGGGCTCAGCGATTATGTCCTGAAGAAATATCTCTTCCAGCTCTCTTTGTCGGTGAAGGAGACGCTGGAGAAGGAGCGGTTGCGGACGGAATACGAGGCCGCCCAGCGCGCGCTGTGGGAGGCGCATTCCCAATTGGAAAGCCGGGTGGAAGCGCGAACCGCCGAACTCCTCGGGGCCAATCAGCAGCTGAAACAAAAAACGATCGAGGCGGAGGAGGCGAATCAAACGAAGTCGTATTTTCTCTCCGCCGTCTCGCATGAGCTGCGGACCCCGCTCAATGCCATTATCGGCTACACCCAGCTGTTGCTTGACGGGGTGTACGGTCCGGTGGCCGACACGCAGAAGGAGCCGCTGGAAGGGGTTTTCAAAAATGCGAGAGATCAGTTGAAGCTGGTCGACGACCTGCTCGATCTCACCAAAATCGAATCTCGAAAAATGCCGGTCAACATTGAAGTCGTCGATCTTCCGGAGCTGCTGGAAGATGTTCATATCGGGATACGGCCGCTGTTCGAGAAGAAGTCGCTCTCGGTTGCGTGGGAAATTGAAGAGGGCCTTCCGATGATAGAATCGGACCCTTACAAAATCCGGCAGATCATCACGAATCTTCTCTCCAACGCCCTGAAGTTTACGGAGAGCGGTGGGGTGACGATCTCCATCCGGAGGCGGCTGCGGAATGAAGGGATTGAAATCGTCGTCCAAGACACCGGCATCGGCATTCCTCCGAATCAATTTTCAAGAATCTTCGACGCGTTTCATCAGGTCGATCGAACGACGACGCGGGAGTTCGGCGGGGTGGGGCTGGGGCTGGCGATCGTGAAGGAGCTCGTCTCCTTGTTGAAGGGAGAGATTGCCGTCGAGAGTGTCTTCGGAAAGGGGACGACCTTTATCGTTTTGCTCCCGCACCGGATCTCACAGGCGGAGGTGAGCAGCTGATCAAACGGATAAAGACGGCGCTAACGGGTGATCCAGAAGTGTTTGTAGAGGTAGGTTTTACTTTTGGGGCCGATGAAGGCGACCTGGTCGTGCATCCCGATGATCGTCCCGCCGTAAGCGATTTCGACCTGGCTGTTTTTCTGAACGAAGAGAATCCGCATGTCCTCCGGCAACGCCCACTCCCGAAGCGGTTTTCCGATCCAAGGAAATTGCTCCGAGACGGTCACCTGTTGGAAAACGAGGTCGGATTGGGCGAGCAGCTGCTCGAAGAGATGGACCGGCTCATCGACGGCGGTGTGCGCTTCGAGAATCGTCAGCTCCGCTTGAAGCGCTTCGATCTCTTTCCCGAGAAGGGCGAGCTCGGTCTCCTTCGACAGAAGATCGAGATCGGTCACGCCGGCCTCTAGCTTTCGATAAATCTTCTCACCGAGCGTCGCCTGGCTCTGCCGGATCTGCTGTTCCAGGTCGGCCATCGCCAAGGACGTTTTGACCGTCTCCACCCGTTGGTGAACCCGCTCGGCGATGGCGACCGTCGCCTCCTGAACCCCCATCGCTGCCAACGCAAGATCGCGCTTGATCCGCCGCCAACTTCCCATCCCGGTTCTCTCCCCTATTTGAAAAAACGGTTTATTCTAGCACGGATGGCGCGGAATGGACAAATCGGATTCGGGCGCGTTTGAGGCGATACCGAGGCGATACAGTAGAGGGTTATTTCGGGAACGGGACGCGGGCCGGTCTTCGTTATCTTTCAATCTGGAGCTCATTGAGTTCCAGCGCGGTCAGGCCGAAGATTTCCGCGTCGGGATGTTCGACCAGCGCTTTTTTGATCGCCTCGATCTTTCTCCGGTGCTTCCCTTGCGTGCTGACGAAAAGAACCATCTTGGATGTTTCGACCCTCACGAATCCCAATTCCATCACGATGCGTGTCTTCATTCGCCTCCCTCCTTGGCGGCCATCGGCCGTCGTATGCCCGTCTGGTGAATTTATCATGAAAGGCAGGAGCTGTAAATACTTAATTGCATTATTTCTATTCAGCGTATCCCGACAAAAAGGGGAGGGCTTCAAGAAGAGGGGAGGCCCACCCTCTGTTTCAATCGCAGCCCGATCTCTCCTTGGGTACGCTTCTCCGCATGATCGACATGATCCGGGGCACGATCCGGCCGGAACGCCGCTTTTGCCGGCGTTGCGTTGAACTCCGCAGAGTATTTCATCGATTGTAATAGGGAAGCGCTTTCTATAAAATCCAAGGCGGCTCTCTTCAGGATTGAACTGAATAAGAGGTGAAGGGTGGACGTTGCCTCATAAAATCTTAGTGGTCGATGAGATGGTCGACATGCTCGAAATTATCGCGGCGATCGTTCAGAGCGCCGGATATACCGTCATCACGGCGAAAGAGGGCTCGGAAGTCCTTCGGAATGCCGAGCGAGATATCCCCTCCTTGATCGTGGTGGATGTCTTTCATTCGAGAAGAGATTGGAGTGCCGTCTTCGAGGCGCTCGGCAAAAATCCAATCACCAAAGACATTCCTATTTTAATACTGACCGAAAAGGTCGGCTCTTTTCAGCCTGAGCAAGGCTTTCCCCTCTCCGCGAGTGATTATTTAACGAAACCGCTCAGCCCGGAGGGGCTCCTTCAAAAAATCAAAACGCACCTTCCTGCCATTGAAATGTAGTCTTTGACCTTTCCTCCTTTCGTATTCCCTTTGCTCCTGCGTCGGTCGGTCCGCCGATTTTATCCGCCTGAACTTGCCGATTCAAAAAACTCTGGTATAAATGACTCTGCCGCCCCCACTTAACCCAATGGAGATACATCGATGGAATCTGTGTCTGGTGGACTGACGAAGAGAGAGAAGGAAGTGCTTCAACTCGTGGCAGAGGGCTTAACCGATCAGCAGCTGGCCGAGAAGTTTTGTCTGTCGATCGATGCGGTCCAAATGCACCGTGTCGAGATCATGAACAAGCTCGCCCTGCGGCATAGCGGACAGCTGGTCCACTATGCCGTTCAAAAGGGCTATCTGAATTTTGAAGGAACGTTCAGTTAATCGTCGTCTCACCGCCATTCGCCTCTCGACAAAGAAAAGAATTTCCGCGCTCGGATCCCGATAAATCCAGCCTGTCTCATCTGTAAAAATCTTGTATCATCAGCGCCTCTTTTTAAAATTCATCCAACCTCCCCCTTCGCTTCGAGGTCGGGGATGGATTGGATGAATAAAGAGAGAAAGCCGATCTCCGACGGTCAGTGAACCGCGCCCGACGAGGATTCGGTTATCATTGCGTTACCCGTGTACGTTGAATGACAGATAGCCGATCTTCATTGTGTTAGCATTCCGTCTGGTTGCGTATCGACCTCCTTTTTTGAGGCAACCTTTATGGCGGACGCCGCTTCGTATATCTAAACATCTAAAGCGTTTATTTAACTCTAATTATGGTTGCAAGTAGAAAGGCTTCGGTGTGATATGACGCTTTATAACCCTCATATGGAGGCCGATATCGGCTCCGCGATCCCCAAGATATTGGCGGTCGATGACAATGCAGATACCGTTACGATCCTTTCCAGCATCCTGGAAAGGGCGGGGTATGCGGTTATCTCCGCAAGGAGCGGCGCAGAGGCGATTGAGCTTGCTGAGCGAGAGTTGCCTGCGCTGGTTTTACTCGATTTAATCCTTCCAGATAGAAATGGTCTAGACATTCTCGAGGCGATTAAAAAGATCGCCCCTTTAAAGAATGTCCCCATTTTAGTCGTGAGCGCGATGTCGGATAAATATTCCAAGGAACGATCGTATTCCCTCGGCGTCCGCGAATATTTGACGAAACCGATCTACCCTTCAGATCTCTTGAATCGGGTGAGGGAGCATCTTCCCAGGGGGAATAAAGCGGCCTGTTAAGACAACCGAACTTTATCGCAAGGGGCCGATCGGCTTCTTTTTCTGTAAAGAAGGCGCCGGATTCCTATATTGTTTATTCTGAAGCGTTACCCTGTTCGTTTGACAACCTCCTCCCGTGCCGACTCAGGCTCTTGTATGAAGCGCCAATTATGATTGCGAACGGAAAGGCTTCCGGTATATGATTGCTATGATAAGCATTCATTGAGGTCAATACCGGTGGCCGTCCCCAAGATCCTCGCAGTCGATGACGATGCAGATACCATTACGATCCTTTCGGCCGTTTTGGAAGAAGGGGGGTATCTTGTTGTTCCGGCAAGAAGCGGCGCGGAGGCGATTGAGCGCGCAAAGCGAGAGGCGCCTGCGCTGGTGATCCTCGATTTAATCCTTCCGGACAGAAATGGCCTAAACGTTCTCGAAACGCTCAAAAACCTCGCAAGCATGAAGAACGTCCCGGTTTTAATCGTCAGCGCCATGCCGGACAAACTTTTGATCGAGCGGTCCTATGCTTTGGGTGTTTGCCAATATCTGATTAAACCTGTATACCCATTAGAAATATTAGAGCATGTGAGAAAACATCTTTCAAGGTCCAGTAAGGCGCCCTCCCTTCGTATCGTCTGATTGTTCTTTCAGAAACCCGTTCTAATGCGATAAAGTATATTCATTTATCCATCATCCGCTCTATTTCAAATCACCGATATATCTGACCACATCGCCCGGCCGGTTGTCGCTGACGCCTTTCTTTTTTGACATTGAGAGAATCGAAAGCGCAGGCATCCCCTGCGCCGGACTATCCTTCCAAGGAAGGGAGTGAGCGGAATTAAAAAGAGTCCCGGCAAGGAGGGTAGGGTGCCTTTCAAAAGGGCCGACGAGACGTAATAGGAAGCCTACGAGAAGCGAACACAACTAAGCGGCTGATCTGGAGGGAGGGTTTTTAAGATAAGTCTTAATTTTGGTAAGAAGCTCCGGTGGGGAAAGTGGCTTCGGCACCACTTCCACCGCGCCGCACTCGGAAGCGAGTTGCTGTAAGGCCCCGTCGCGGCGAATGCCTGAGCTGACAATCAGGACGATCACGGAACTCAAGGCAGGGGTATTTTTAATCCTCCGACAGACCTCCCACCCATTGAGGCTTGGCATCATGATGTCCAGGACAACGAGGTTGGGCGGGTATTTGTCGATCCACTCCAGCGCCTCTTCCCCATCTCTCGCGATCGCGACTTCATAACCGTTTCTCAAGAGAACCTGTGAGTAAAGCTTCAGGGTATCTTCATGGTCATCGACGATTAAAATACTGCGCGCCGTCTCTCTCATCTCTAAGCTCAGGGGGATCTAGTCGTATTATACATAAATAACCAGTTGGTATGCTAGCAGAGTTACTTCAGAAGCTCAAAATTGAGCGGAGATTTGTGCTGCTTCTAAACTCAAAATTATTCCTTGCAACATCTTTCAGTTCGGCCCAACGGGCCACCGCTTTACTGAGACACGGTGACGCGAAAGAGTACTGTTTGCCTGCGATGGTCCCGGTGATCGTGTATGTCATGGTTTCCTCCCTTTTAAAATTCATCCAACCGCCCCCCTCGCTTCGAGGTCGGGGGGTGGATTGGATGAATAAAAGGGGAAAGCTGGCATACTGATAGATCGGGAATGCTGGCGGCGTGACCGCTTTTCGGGGCGCGCTGTCAGCTCTCTCGGATACCTTAGTTTCATTGGCTTTATTCTTTTCTTTTAAAATAGAAAATGTTAATTTGGGAAAATTTAATAAATTATTGGGAAGAGGGGGTTTTGATGGAGTTCGATGAGATATGGTCGGATCTGAGCTCACTCGAAACTTTCGATCCGGCGGTTTTTATCGGTGATAATGAGACACCACAATACGTCTGTAATTTAATATTGGCTCTGGCGCTTGTTTTAAATGATCTTCGCGATACAATTTATGTGCAGGCTTTTTTAGATGATCGTTTAAAGGATCTTACTGCAGTCTCACAAAAAAGGGGACAGCTTTGTGGATTGGACACGGTTATTACGCGAATTTTGGCGGGGGTCATCGATGAACTTCTTAGGTTGATAAGGAAGAATAAAAACATAATAAATCACCCTGCGTTTGCGAAGCTGGTAAATAAAATTAGCTCGAAAGGAAGGGCTTCCTGGAATTCGTTAAAAAAGGCTGCTTATGAGTCTGCTCACGGTAAAAATTCCAGTGATCCTCTTGTGAAAGCTCTTTGGACGATACGTAATAAGCTGGCCTTTCATTACGATGCAGGTGAATTATTTATTGGTTATAGCAAGTTTTTTGTTTCAGGCAAAGAACCTTATATATCCCGGGTTAGTGCTGGTGGTAAATTGCTTAGGCAGTTTAGATTTTACTTTGCAGATGCTGCCGCACAAAAGTATATAAAAGAGATTACGGACAGTGAGCCAATAGTCGAAGACTTTTTTTCTGGACGGCCGAGTTTACTTGATGATGTAATTCAGGCTCTTTATGATTTGGTGGTTGCTTTTCCGGCAAGTCGCGGTTTTGCGTGGAGGGCTCATACTGAATTATAGGGGTTCAATTTGACTAATCTGGAGAGAATCTTTCATAAATTCGTGGGGTAAGATTGTAAATCTCATCTCGGACTTTAGTTAATTTCTTCTGGTATAGCCATTTGGGAAGGCTTTTAAGGATTGCCCGGCGCTCAGCATTGCCGCATTTCGCTTTCCAGTGGAGCTGCCGGGCGATTCCTGTCACGTGGTCCAATATTCCCATAAAGTACCCCGCGAGACGCTTATTCAGGCGGAGTGTCACAGTAATAGTTGCTCCGTGATCTTCAACACCTAAGAGTTCTAACATGTTGAAAAGTATATCAGCGAGGGTCGATTCCTAAGCGTTTTATTAGATGACGAATCCACGGCGGACTGTGACAAGTAACGTCTGATAATACATATTATGTTAAGTACGATAAGCCAAATAGAAGAGAGCGATGCGGATCAGCTTTAATAGCGGATGGTTTTATTCTGTCGGTTTGTTTTTTCCGGACAACTTGTCTGTTAGCTCGCGGACCTTGGCGTGGTAGCGTGGGTCATTTAGGCCCATCTCGTCATAGGCTTCGAGATCTCTGAACAGCTCGTCGATCTTGGCCTCGATCTCCTTGAGCGTGGTAGGATCTTTTACGATCTTCGACATCATGTCGGTGGCGACCAGCCGCATCGAGTCGACCCGCGTGCGGCTGCTGCACTCGGCCGCCTTTTCCAGCAGCAGCAACTCAACCATTCGGGTGGTAATCCAGTCGCCGTCATCCCGAAATTTGAGACGGTCCATGTTTCCATCCAGCCAGTCGGTAAAGAGCTGTTGGAGCCGATAAGCCTTCTCTCCAAAGGTTCTCGGGATGCCCCGTTCTTTCCACGGTTCCGCTGCTTCGGTCGCCTTCTTTTTTCCCATTCGTTGTCTCCTCCGTTCAGAGCCTTACATGACTACTAGGGAATATCTCACAATGAAATATCTAAATCAAGTCACCGATGAATCAATGTGAAAGAAGATCCGTTGGGGGTGTAGTTCCATTTGGTCAGGTCGATCTTTCTTTCCCGGTCCGATTTCAGGAAGTTTTCCGCGACGAGTTGCTGAAGGGAATCGGGATATCGGTGGTGTTTCAAGTAGTAGAGATCGACCGCGAAGAAAAGGGTGTCACGTTCTAATCCGGTGCGAAGGGCGTAGATCTCCGCGAGCGGCCGCAGCGCGCTTGAGACCGAAAGGTAGACGGAGCGTGAAAAGAAGATCGATGCGGCGATCAGGGCGGCGCCGGCGATCGTGTTTGAAAAAATGCGGATCGCTTGCTGCTGCCGGGAGAGCTCTTTGAACGAAAGCGATTTTCCTTTCCTTGTTTGCCCTTTTTGCGGCGCCTCTTTGAGGGTGACTTTTCCTTCGGCGAGGAGGTCGCAGAGCCCTTTATAAACCGGAAACGCGCCCGCTTGTGAATGATCGATAACTTGTTGAACGGTCCGTTTCCCATCAATCCAGGGAAGCAGCCAGGCCCCTTCGGATTCCTCTTCACTTGAGCTGGAGAGCTCTCCCATCGATTCGAACGAGTCTTCATTTTTCTCTTCGACGGTGTCGACCGGAGCCGCTTCGACCGGAGCGGTCTCGATTTTTTCGAAGACCATCTCTCGGGAGGAGATTTTCCTTTTCAGCATCGGCCATTCGTCGATGCGGCGCACCCCTTCCATCAAGACGAATTCGGTGCCGAGCGGCGCAACGAATTTCGCGTCGAAAGCGGTCTTCTCCGGTTCAAATTTATAGCTGCCGGTCTTCCACTCGAAGAGCTCGAAGACCGACTCTTCCATGAGGGTTCGGTTTAATTTCTTGAGGTCGTCCGGGGCGATCTTTCCGACCTCGGAGAGAATTTGGATGAACGGCCGCTTGGTTTTTTTCTGCTCCTTCAAAACGGTTTTTAGCTTTTCGGCGCCGATTTTTTCCGCCTTGATCAGCAGGTCGGCGAGACGGGCATCATTGTCCCCGTTTCCCGCGGCGATGATTTCTCCTTGCTTAAATTCGATGGAGAGGGAGGTTTTCTCATGCGTCAGCATCAGAATCCCCTCTTTCTTCTGGAGGACGATCATCTGAAAGATCTCAGGGAGTCCAAACTCTTCGATCGATCCTTCTAAAGCCATGTCTGTTTGCTCCAGATACGGAGAAGATCGAGGGTCGAGAGGGCATAGAGGATAAAGAGCGCGAGGGGAACGCCGATCGATCTCGCCCCGTCCAGATGCCACTGCGTCGATGAGAAGAGGATTTCACCGAGCCAAAGGTAGCTGACGACAAAATAGAAAAGGAGGAGGAAAATAAAACCGGTCCCCGCTTTTTTCATCACCAGATGGCCGCCCCCCGGAAGGAGAAAAAACGGAAAGAGCCGGCGCTGAACCTTCTTCTCTTCCCCTTCCAAGAGGGCGAGGTCGCTCTTCTTAATCGATTTGAATTGTGTCCCGCACTGTCCGCAGACCCGATAACTCAGGACGGTTCTCTGACAGCGGCTGCAGAGCGCCTTCCGGCAGATGACGCAGAAGGAGGCGTTGTAAAGACCGCCGAGCAAGAAGGGAGAAAGGGCGAGGATCAACAGCCAGCAGAGGGCGATCAGCGGCGATCTCTTGAGCGGAAGGTCGCCCGCCATCCCCTGCCAGATTTTCTCGGCCGCGGAGAGATGGGCCGCATTCGGAATCACCGTCTCCCGCCAGAGCGCCCGCGGGTCGAATCGCTCGTCGATCAAGGGGAGGGTCGGAAAGAGGACGCTCTTCCGCGTATATTCCTCCACCTTGCCGGCATCGAGTCCTTTTGCAACGTTGTATTCCTTCGTCCCCTCCTCAAAGGAGAGCATCTCGCGATAAGCGAGGCTCATGTTGTAGTGGGCAGAGACGAGCCCCGGCGATGCGGCGATCGCCTGTTTATAATAGGAAACCGCCTTCGGATATTCTTTCCGGTAGAAGGCGAGGTTGCCGAGATTGTTCAACGCGAGGACCGAGCCGGGACGCTCGACGAGAATTTTCTGATAGAGCAATTCCGCCGGGCCGTAATCCCCTTCCTGGGTGTGATAGGCGGCGTCGACCACGGTGCCGCGCCCGTCCGTCCGCGCCACGTCGAGCCGGGGGGGAGACCAGAAAAAATCCCGCTGTTGGTATCGAATCAATTCGTTGAACGGCAGGTCGCTCTTCGCCGTAAAAAAAGTAAAGAGAAAGGGAAGACTCCAGGTGAGCGTTCCGAGGACGGCGAGCAGCGCCAGCGCCGCCACCTTTTCGGAGCGGCTGTAGAAGCCCCAGAAGAGAAGGAAAGAGAACAAGACAAACCAGAAGATCGACAGCCCCAAAAGAAAAGGGACGACCAGAATCGCGACGAAAATAAACCAGGCGAAAAGGGGATGAAAATAGCCGCGCGATCCCTCACAAATGCGATGGATCCAAAGGGGACTGTAGGTAAAAAGAGAGTACAAAATAAAGGTGAGCAGATTGAGCAAGAGCGCCGAGAGGACCAAAACCAGCGCCGTCCCGACGACGGCATGCGCAAACCAGAAATCAAGCGCCCCCAGCCTCAACGCCGCGAGGTAGTGTTTCACCACGCCCGGCAGGTCGGTCTTGTTTTTATCCCAAGCGAGGCGCGACAAAAAGAACTGCGGGAGGGGGGAGTCGGGCGAGAACTCCACCGCCATTTCCCCCAGGCGCTCGGCGTCGGAGAGGCGTCCCTCCCCCATCGCCTCCTCCGCTTTGAGCAGAAGGTAGCCTGCGGCCAGGTCGGAGCGCTCAATGCCGTGATCGGTCTTAAACGCAGGGAGCTGCCGGGCCTCCAGCAACGATTCGAATGAAACCGCCGGCGCCGCCTTCGGCGCGACCGTTGCTTCGGCCTCCGGCGCGGGCGGCGCCGGAGCGGGCGCCTCCGATGAAGCGGCCGGTGCGGCCGGGGTCGGCTCTTCCGCAAACGCCGGGTGCCCGAGCGCGACCCAGAGGGTCGTCACGAGGACGAGAAGAAACTGAATTTTATTTTTCATCGACGATGGGCCTGTTTTTCCTGTCCGGAAAGGAGCCGCTGAATGTTCTCCTTATGACGAATATACACCAAAATTGAAATTATGGAGGAGAAGAGGATGAATTTTGTATCGGGTTTAAAGAGGTAGGCCAAGAGAGGAAGGGCGCCGAAGGCCGACAAAGCCCCCACGGAAGAATACCGGGTCAGCCATGCCGCGGCGATCCAGATGACGAGCGCGCTCAATGCGATGATGGGAGAGAGCCCTAAAAAAACGCCGAAGCTCGTCGCAACCCCCTTTCCCCCTTTGAACTTGAGAAAGAGGGGAAAAATATGGCCGACGATCGCCGCAAAGCCGACGAAGAGGAGCGCCTCTTCCGGCAGGCCGAGAAGCCGGGCGCCGACGACCGGCAGAAGCCCTTTGAGAAGGTCGCCGAGTAAGGTGAGGGCGGCGGCTTTTTTCCCCGCCACCCGCATGACGTTGGTCGCCCCGATGTTCTTGCTCCCCCCCTTTCGGGGGTCGATTCCTTCGGTCGATCTGGAGACGATCAGCCCGACCGGGACCGACCCGAGGAGATACGCGGCGATGATCGATCCGAGGGCGAGCATGCGTCTATTTGACTTTAAGAAGGTTGACTTGCCGGCCGAATTTAATGAAATATTGTCCCGCGGAATAGATCGCCAGCAGCATTGCGGCGAAGAGGAAAACGAGGCCGATTTGATGAAAATGGGGGGAGGGAAGGTCGGTGATCAGGAAAATGATGGCGACCGTCTGAAGGAACATCTTGTATTTCCCGGTCCCCTCCGCGGCGATGATGATCCCTTCGGAAGACGCAATGGCGCGGAAGGCGGTGACGGCGAATTCCCGGCCGATGATGACGATCGCCACCCACGCCGGCACCCGGCCGTTTCCGACCAGAAGAACCAAGGCCGAGACGATGAGGAGCTTGTCGGCGACCGGATCGAGGAATTTTCCGAACTGGGTGACCTGCGACGTCCGGCGGGCGAGATAGCCGTCGAGCAGGTCGGTCAGCGACGCCACCAGGAAAATAATCCCGGCGATGATCTCCGAGCGCAACGACGCCTGAGAAAAGAAAAAGATAAAGAACGGGATCAACAGCACCCGGATGATGGTGAGAATGTTCGGGAGATTCATGAGATCTTATCCAGACGTTACAGGGCGACGCGCGAGAGAGTGTTTCCCATCGATCAAGATCCCACCTTTTCCGGCTTGGTCTTCCACCGCCGATGCATCCAGATCCATTGATCGGGATATTGCTTCACATGCTCCTCGATCCGGGAGGTAAAGCGTGCGGTGTTGATCTCTACATCTTTCGCATGGTCGGCGCTTTGGACAAGCGTCATCGGCTTCTCGATGGTGATCCGGTGCCGGCCGTTTGGAAGCCGGGTGACGAAGCACATCATCGTCGCCGCGCCGCTCCGGAGGGCAAGCTCCGCGGCGCCGGCCGGGGTGTATGCCTTTTTGTTGAAGAAGTTGACGAAGACCCCGTTGACCTTGGTGTCTTGGTCGATCAGCAGTCCCAAAATTTCTTTTTTCCGCAGGACCCCCAAAATCTTTTTAGAAGAAGAAGGACTTCCCCGGCTGATCGTCTCCACCCCGAAGCGGGCGCGAAGGCGAACGATCCATTCATCGATCCGGGGGTCGTACAACGGCGCGGCGATCACATGGAGCGGATAGCCGCGAAGCGCCAACACCGCCGCCATCAGCTCCCAGTTGCCGATATGCCCGGTGATCAGAATCGTTCCATTCCCCTCTTGTTCCGCCTGATCGAGATACTCCTCCCCTTCAACGGCGATCAACGAGCCGATCTCCTCCGGTTTCAGATGATCGAAGTTGAGGATTTCAATCAAGCCTTTGCCGAGGTTCTGGAAGCTGCGCCGCATGATGTGATAGAGCTCTGCATCGCTTTTGCCGGTGCCGAAGGCGATCCGGAGGCCCTCAAGCGACCGGGCCCGTTCCCTCCGGAGAGAATAGAAGAGAACGGTTCCGATCGCCCCCCCCAAGCGGACCCCCCATTTCCAGGAGAGACGACGGGTCAGGAAGGCGATCGAGGTGAGCGAGAAGAAGATCAGAGAACGAAGAATTTTTTTCCACACTTTCATAGCGCGTCTCTTTCAAATACATGAAGGGGAGGGTGAAAATTGAGCGGAACCGAATCGTCCCGCTTCAAAGTCATTTTCTACGCTCCACCTGTTTTCTGTTTCGGCCGTTGAACCGAGAGGATAAAATCGATCACCTCCCGGACGGCCCCTTCCCCCCCCTTTTTCTGGGTAATCCAATCGACCTCCCGCTTGACCGCATCGACCGCATTGGCCACCGCAATCGAGAGGCCGACCCGCCGAAGGAGAGGAATATCGATCACGTCGTCGCCGATATAGGCGAACGCCTCATCGGCGAGATGATTTTTCTCCCGGATCATTTCATACGCCGCCACCTTGTCGCGGCGGCCCTGATGCACCTCTTCGATCCCGAGCTCTTTCGCCCGCCATGTCACCACGGCGGAGGTCCGGCCCGAGATGATCCCGACGCCGATCTCGGCCTTTTGGAGAAGCCGGATCCCATGGCCGTCGTAAATCGAAAACCCTTTGATCTCATTTCCTGCGGCGTCGAAATAAAGGGTCCCGTCGGTCATGACCCCATCGACGTCGAGAAGAAGGTAGCGGATCCGTTTCGCTTTTTGCCGCCGCTGCGGAAGCGGGGCGCTTCGGCGACCCACCTAAACCGCTCCCCGTCTCAACAGATCGTGCAGGTGGAGGATGCCGTCGACCTGTCCGTCGGCGCCCGCCACGATCAGCGCCGTGATCGAGTGCGACTCCATCAAATGGATCGCCTGGGCCGTCAGCGACCCGCGCAAAATCGTTTTCGGATTTCGGCTCATCACCTCTTTCGCCGGCAGAGAAAAAATCTCGCGCCCTTCGTGATCGATCTTACGGATCAGACGCCGGAGGTCGCCGTCGGTGATCACCCCGACCAGCTTCCCGGCGTCATCCAAGACCGTCGTCATCCCCAGTTTCTTGGCGCTCATCTCGAGCACCACCTCTCTCATCGGCGTCTCCTCGGAGACTTTCGGAATGTCATTTCCGGTCTGCATCGCATCTTCGACCTTGAAGAGCAGCCGTCGGCCGAGCGACCCGCCGGGATGGAACGAGGCGAAATCTTCCTGCTTGAATCCCCGCTTTTGAAGCAGTGCGACCGCCAACGCATCTCCCATCGCGAGGGTCGCCGTGGTGCTGGCGGTCGGCGCCAAACCGAGCGGGCAAGCCTCCTCTTTAATCGAAATATCGAGGATGACGTCGCTGAGCTTTGCGAGGGTCGACTTAATGCTGCCTGTCATCGTGATGATTTTCAGGTTCAGCCGCTTGAGCGACGGCAGAATCCGAAGGATCTCCTCGGTCTCGCCGCTGTTGGAGATCAACAGCGCGAGGTCGTCTTTAGAGACCATGCCGAGATCGCCGTGGATTCCCTCTGCGGGATGGAGGAAGAAGGCGGGGGTGCCGGTGCTCGCCAGCGTTGCGGCGATCTTTTTCCCGATCAGCCCCGATTTGCCCATCCCGACCACGACCATCCGCCCTTTGCTGTTGTAGCAAAGCTCGACCGCCTCGACGAACCGGCCGTCCATCCGCTCGATCAGGTCTAAGATCGCCTGCGCTTCAATTTTAAGAACCCGCTTTCCTTCTTCTAAGATCACACCAACATCCTTAATGAAGAAGTCAGAAGCCAGGAGTCAGAATACAGAAGAAGGATCAGGAAGCTATTCCTTCTCGATTTTATTCTGACTTCCGACTCCTGATTTCTGTCTCCTTTAATGCTTCCAAGATCCGCTTCACCTGTGAGAGGAGCTGGTCGAGCTGCGACAAGTCGATCTGGTTCGGACCGTCCGACAGCGCTTGATCGGGCGAGGGATGGACCTCAAGAAAGAGGCCGTCGCAGCCGGTGGCGACCGCGGCGCGGGTGAGCGGCAGGACGAACTCCCGCTGGCCGGAGGAGACCTTCCCCCCCCCTCCCGGAAGCTGCACGCTGTGGGTGCCGTCAAAGATCACCGGATAACCGGTCCGGCGCATGATGACGAGCGAGCGCATGTCGCTCACCAGGTTGTTGTAGCCGAAGCTCGCTCCCCGCTCGGTTAATAGAATCTTTCGGCTCCCGGTCGATTCGACCTTTTCGACGACGTTGGCCATCTCCCACGGCGCGAGAAACTGTCCCTTTTTCACGTTCACCACCTTGCCGGTCTTCCCGGCGGCCAAGAGCAAATCGGTCTGCCGGCAGAGAAAGGCCGGGATCTGCAGCACATCCAACACCTCCGCGGCGGCGGTTGCCTCCTCCGGGCCGTGCACGTCGGAGAGGACCGGGGCGCCGATCTCCTGTTTCACCTTCTGAAGAATGCGAAGCCCCTCCTCCATCCCCATCCCCCGAAACGAGTCGACCGCGCTTCGATTGGCCTTGTCGTACGAAGACTTGAAGATGAACGGGACCTGGTGCGCTGCGGCGATCCGGGCGATCTGCTCGCCGGTCTTGAGAACCAGATCTTCGCTTTCAATCACGCAGGGACCGGCGATCAGGAAAAAGTGTCCGTCGCCGAGGGTCATCTTCCCGATTTGAACCGATTGGGCCAACCTATTCCCCTTCTCTGAATGTGGTTTGACTAGCCTGCCCGCCGTCGCTTCAGCGACGCTTTGATAAAATCGCGGAAGAGCGGGTGAGGATCTTGCGGCCGCGATTTAAACTCCGGATGGAACTGCACGGCGAGAAACCAGGGATGCGCCGCCAGCTCGACGATCTCGACCAAATTTCCATCGGGCGACAATCCGGACAGGACCAGCCCCTTGGAGGTGAGCCGTTCCCGGTATTGGTTGTTAAACTCGTATCGGTGACGATGCCGCTCGGAGACCTCGACCTTCTGATAAGCCTCGTAGGCGCGCGTCCCCTTTTCGATCCGGCAGGGATAGGCGCCGAGACGCATCGTCGCCCCCTTGTCTTGGATCTGTCGTTGGTCGGGTAGAAAGTCGATCACCGGATCGGGTGTTTTCGAGTCGAACTCGGAGCTGTTCGCTTTGGCGAGTCCGGCAATATGCCGGGCGAACTCGATGACGGCGCATTGCATCCCGAGGCAGATCCCGAAGAACGGAATCTCCCGCTCCCGCGCGAATTCAATCGCCCCGATCTTTCCCTCGATCCCGCGGTTGCCGAACCCGCTCGCCACCAAGATGCCGTGGGCCCCTTTCAAGACCGGCTCGACCCCCTCATCTTCCAGCCGCTCGCTGTTGATCCAGTCGATGACGACCCGCACCCTGTTCCCGATCCCGCCGTGGATGAGCGACTCGCACAAACTTTTGTACGAGTCTTTGAGGTCGACATATTTTCCGACGAGCGCGATCTGAACTTCATCCTGAGGATGTCTGATGATATGAACGATCTTCTCCCACGCTTTGAATTGCGGCGCCTTCGCCTTTAACTTAAGCTTTTTGACGATTGTCTCGTCAAGCTTTTCCTGATGAAAGACGAGCGGCACTTCATAGATGCTGTCGACGTCCTTTGCCGTGATCACCGCCTCCTGCTCGACGTTGCAGAAGAGGGCGATCTTCCGTTTGAGGTCGGCGGAGATGAAACGGTCGGTCCGGCAGAGGAGGATGTCGGGCTGAATGCCGATCTCGCGCATCTTGTTGACGCTGTGCTGCGTCGGCTTGGTCTTCAGCTCCTCCGCCGCTTTGATAAAGGGAACGAGCGTCAGGTGGATGTAGAGGACATTCTCCCGGCCGATGTCGAACGGCATTTGGCGGATCGCTTCGAGGAAGGGAAGGCTCTCGATGTCGCCGACGGTTCCCCCGATTTCGACGATCGCAATGTCGACCCCATCTCCCACCCCCTTGATGCAGCGCTTGATCTCGTCGGTGATGTGGGGGACGACCTGGACCGTCCCGCCGAGGTAGTCGCCGCGGCGCTCTTTGGTGATGACGTTGTTGTAGATCTTTCCGGTCGTGTAATTGTTCTTTTTCGACATCCGCGCCGAGGTGTAACGCTCATAATGGCCGAGGTCGAGGTCGGTCTCGGTCCCATCGTCGGTGACGAAGACCTCCCCATGCTGATAGGGATTCATCGTCCCCGGGTCGACATTGATATAGGGATCGAGCTTCAGAAAGGTGATCGAGAATCCGCGGGATTCAAGCAGATTGCCGATCGCTGCGGCCGAGAGCCCCTTTCCAAGCGAGGAGACGACGCCGCCGGTAATGAAGATATATTTTGTCTTCTTCTGTTTTTTCAATGATCTCCTCCAACTGCTGAATAACGTGAGGGTGAAGCGTCAGGTGTAAGGGGTCTTTCTGCCAAAGAGGCGAACCCTTACGCGTCACGCTTTTCCTTCATTGGCCAGAATCTCCCGGGCCCGGAGCATATCTTCGGGCGTGTTCACCTCCCAGAAAAACCGGGCTTCTCCCTCCCCGATCTCGATCACCCGGACCCGGCCTCCCTGCTCCAAAACACGGAGCTGCTCCAGCCGCTCTTTTCTTTCCAGCTTCCCTTCCGGTGACCTGGCCACCTGGATGAGAAATGTTTTGTGATAGAGATAGATGCCGTAATGTTTATAAAAAAGGAACGATCCCGATTGGCCCGATGCACCGAGCTGGCCCCGCTCCGCATATGGAATCGGAGATCTGGAAAAATAAAGGGCATGATCCCGATGGTCGGTGACCACCTTGACGGTATGAGGTGAAAAGATCTCCTCCTCGTTCATCATCGCCGATTTGGCGGTGATCAGATCGGCTTCCCGGCGTCGAATGGACTCGCCGCCGATCTCGATCAGCCGATCGAGCGTTTCAGGCCGAAAGAGAGGGAGATCGCCTTGCAGGTTGACGACCAGCTCGGCCGGAAATTGCTCGGCGACCTCGGCGACCCGCTCGGTGCCGGTCCGATGGGTCGATGCGGTCATCATCACCTCTCCCCCGAACCGCCGGACCACCTCGGCGATCCGCGTGTCGTCGGTGGCGACCAGGACGCGGCTCGGCCGCTTCGCCGCCACCGCCCGCTCCCAGACATGCTGGACCATCGGCTTTCCGTTCAAATCGGCGAGCGGCTTGCCCGGAAAACGGGTCGAAGGATACCTCGCCGGAATGACAACGAGGACGGAATCGGCCGACATCGTCATGAGAGCGCCTTCCGCAACATCGACTTGTCGACGGCCGTCGTCCCGACCATCCCGACGACAATGCCGGCGGCATGGTTGGCCAGCTTCGCCGCCGCAGGGAGCGAGGCCCCCGCCGAGATCGCAAGCGCGAGCGTGCCGACGACGGTGTCGCCGGCGCCGGTGACGTCAAAGACCTGCCGCGCCTCGGTCGGAATGTCGGTCCGCCTCCCTTCTCTCTCGAAGAGGCTCATCCCCTGCTCTCCCCGGGTGATCAAGACCGCCTGACAGCCGAGCCTCTCGAGGAGGATCTCACCCGACCGATGGAGGGTCGATTCATTCTCGATCTCGATGCCGGCCGCTTGGGACGCTTCCAGATGATTCGGCGTAACGACTGTGACCCCTTTGTAGAGCGGAAAGTGGCTGACTTTCGGGTCGACCACCACCGGGATTCCCCGCTGCAGCGCCCGGGGCAAGATCGCCTCCAACAGCCCTGGGGTGATCACCCCCTTGGCATAGTCGGAGAGAACCATGCAGTCGATCTGATCGATCTGATCATTAATATATTGGATAAATTTTTTCTCCGTCTTTTGTGAAACTTCGCCCTTCTTTTCATGGTCATAACGGACCACCTGTTGTTGATGGGCGATGATCCGGGTCTTTTTCGTCGTCGGACGCTCCTCTTCCGCAACGATTCCCTCGACGCCGACCCCTTTTGCCTTTAATTCTTCCGACAACCACCGGCCGGCCTCATCGTTTCCGACCAAACCGCAGAGCAGTCCCCGTCCGCCCAACGTCAGGATATTATGGAGGACGTTTCCGGCGCCGCCCAACAGGACCGACTCCCGCAAGACATTCACGACCGGAACGGGCGCTTCCGGCGAGATCCGCTGGACGCTTCCCCAGATATAATGGTCGAGCATCAGATCGCCGACGACCAAAACCCGATGTCCTTCAAACCGGTCGAGGAGCTGCCGAAGGCTCGTTTTGGAGGCGGCTTCGGGTCCTCTCTCTTTTTTCACCGTTCTGCCGCTGCGCGGACGCGCGGTGCTTTTTTTTCGAGGGGTGCGCATCTCCGACCTAGTGGATTAACTTTCCGATTCGATTCCAGCGAACCCAGCTGCTCTCGCTGTCCCACGACCAGTAGATGATGAAGGCTTGTCCTTTGATCTTTGTGAAGTCGACGAATCCCCAGAAGCGGGAGTCGAGGCTATGGTCTCGGTTGTCTCCCATCACGAAGAAGGCATCTTTCGGAACGGAGACCGGCCCGAAGTTGTCGCGCTCGGGGATGGTGTGGTCGGGATTCTTATCCTCATGGATTGCATACGGCTCATCCTGTTTCTGGCCGTTGAGGTAGAGGTCTTTGTTTTTGACCTCGATCGTATCCCCCGGCACGCCGATCACCCTTTTGATGAAATCTTTCGACTCATCTTTCGGAAAACGGAATACGATGACGTCCCCCCGGTGCGGCAGGCGAATCGGAATCAGCGTCACATCGGTAAAGGGGAGACGGACACCGTAAATAAATTTGTTCACCAAGATATGATCGCCGATGTCGAGCGTCGGGATCATCGATCCGGAGGGGATCTTAAAGGCCTGGACGACGAAGGTGCGAATCACCAGCGCCAGGACGATGGCGATGACGAGGGTCTCGGCGTACTCCCGAATGGTTGATTTGAGCTTGGGCTCTTCCGACAAAGCTAATCCTGCACTTTCAGGACTGCAAGAAAGGCTTCCTGAGGGATCTCCACCCGGCCGACCTGCTTCATTCTTTTCTTCCCCTCTTTCTGTTTCTCCCATAATTTCCTCTTTCTCGTGATGTCCCCGCCGTAGCATTTGGCGGTGACATTCTTTTTCATCGCGCTGACGGTTTCGCGCGCGATGATTTTGCTCCCGATGGCCGCTTGAATGGCCACTTCGAACATCTGTTTTGGAATGAGCTCTTTCATCTTTTCAGCCAGCTGGCGGGCTCGTATCTGCGATTTGTCTTTCGCGGCGATAAAGGAGAGGGCGTCGACGGTCTCCCCGTTGAGCATGATATCGACCTTGACCAGGTCGGCTTCTCGATAGCCGATGAACTCATAGTCCAGCGACGCGTAGCCTTTCGAGAGCGATTTGAGGCGATCGTAGAAGTCGAGGATCACTTCATTTAAAGGAAGCTCATAGGTGACCATGACCCGCCCCACATCGAGATACTTTAAATCCTTTTGTATCCCCCGGCGGTCTTGGCACAGCTTGATCACGGAGCCCAAGAACTCATCCTTGGTAATGATGACCCCCTCGATGAACGGTTCCTCAAAACCGGCGATATAGTTCGGTGCCGGAAGCTTCGCCGGGTTGTCGATATGGAGGACCTCTCCCTTTTGCGTGGTCACCCGGTAGACCACCGTCGGCGCCGTGCTGATCAAAGAGAGGCGATACTCTCTCTCAAGGCGCTCCTTGATGATCTCCATATGAAGGAGGCCGAGAAAGCCGCATCGGAATCCGAAGCCGAGCGCCAAGGAGGTCTCCGGCTCGTATTGGAATGAAGAGTCGTTGAGCCGCAGCTTCTCGAGCGCATCGCGAAGATCTGCATAGCGATCGGTGTCGATGGTGTAGAGGCCGCAGAAGACCATCGGCTTCACTTCTTTATAGCCTGGGATCGCTTCCGTCGCCGGATTTTTCGCGTCGGTGACGGTGTCGCCGATCTTCGTCTCGCTGACCGTCCGGATGCCGGAGACCAAACCGCCGACCTCTCCGACCGAGAGTGAGGGGATCTCTTCCGATTTGGGCGTATAGGCATGGAGGGAGAGCACTTCATGCTCGATGCCGTTCGACATCAGCCGGATGCGGGAGCCTTTCCGAACGGTGCCGTCGATAATCTTAACGAGAACGACCGCGCCTTGGTAATTATCAAACCAGGAGTCAAAGATCAGCCCCCGCAGAGGAGCCTCGACCTTTCCTTTGGGCGCCGGAATCCTGCGGATGACCGCCTCCAGGACCTCCTTGATCCCCTTTCCCTCTTTCGCGCTGGCAAGGATCGCCTCCGAGGAGTCGATCCCGAGGATGTCCTCGATCTGCTGTTTGGTCTTCTCGACATCGGCGCTGGGGAGATCGATCTTGTTGATCACCGGGATGATCTCCAGGTTGTTTTCAATGGCGAGGTAGGCGTTGGCGATCGTCTGCGCTTCCACCCCCTGTGTCGCGTCGACGACCAAAAGGGCCCCTTCGCAGGCGGCGAGGCTCCGAGAGACTTCATAGGTGAAATCGACGTGGCCCGGCGTGTCGATCAGGTGGAAGGCATAATCATGCCCATCGTCCGCGCGGTACTTTAGCCGCACGGCATGGGCTTTGATGGTGATCCCCCGCTCCCGCTCCAGATCCATGTCGTCCAGGAGCTGATCTTTAAACTCCCGTGCGGTGACCGCCCCCGTCAGCTCCAGAATCCGATCGGCCAGCGTTGATTTTCCATGGTCAATATGGGCGATAATCGAGAAATTTCTGATATATTCTTGCAAGGGCCCTTCCTAGGTCTATAAACTTTAGAATTATATTGATTTTAAACCCCTTTGTCAAAAAGGAAAACAGCCACGGTGTAATCTTATTTCTGAGATGAACTGAGATCCGGGCCACTGGCCCTGAATCCCGTTGCAGCCATGGCTGAAGCGGGATCGGTTTCAGGTAGAAACGGCCTCTCTCCCGGCGGCGAGGAACGCCATGAGGCAATCGTGCATCCTATTCAGCCCGACTTTATAGAGAAAAGGAGAGACGCAGGCGGATAGACGGATAGAGAGAGCGTCGGATCGGTCGGCTCTTTTCGCGGTTTCATTTCGCTTGCAAAAAGGGGATTAATTTAATACCATTTTAATTAAGTTCTCATTTTTTGTTAATATCGATCTCATAAGCTACATTTAGGTTAGGACTGCTCTGTCGTCAATGGATATCGATCAATGTCCCTTCGAAAGTTTAATCTCAAAATTAGGAAATTTAACCTCAAGATTAAGTTTTCGATCCTGATCAGTACCCTCCTGGGGTTAACCCTTTCTCTCTCCTATTTTATTACGTCCGGGCTGATGACCGAATCATTGACCGAGGAGGCGATGCTTCGGGCGATCTCCATTACCCAAGGGATCGCTCAATATAGCCAGGAAGCGATTTTGACTCGGGACCGCCTGGCCCTTGAGACGATGATCAGCGAGGCGTCGAAAGATCCGGCGATCCTCTATATTTTCCTCGTTGACGTCAAACAGAACATCCTCGCCCATACCGATCTGACGCAGCAAGGGAAGCCTTATTTCCCCCCCGATAACTACAGCGGACAGAAGGAGTTTAAGGGGGGGGTCGAACTATTGACGTCGCACGAGGCGGATGGGAAGGAGCGGCTCGATCTGATTGCGCCGATCCTTTTTACCGGGCAGAAGCGGATCGGATCGGTCCATGTCGGTTTTTCCAAGCGGCCGATCTATGAGACCGTCGCCCAGTCCCAAAAAAAGATCGGCATCTTTATCTTTCTCGCCCTTTGCGTCGGCCTGCTCGGCGCCTGGCTGCTCGCCTACTATATTGTCAAGCCGATCCGCCGACTGGTCGACGGGGTGAAGTCCATTACCGAGGGGACCTATCCGCAGATTGAGATGAAGTCGAATGATGAGATCGGTCTTCTGGTGTCGACCTTCAACGAGATGTCGCGAAACCTTCGGGAGAAGGAGCTGATCAAGCGGGCGTTCTCCCAATATATCTCCGAGAATATCCTCGAGACCTTTTTACAAAACCCAAGGAGCCTGCAGCTCGGCGGAACCCGGACCGAGGCGACGATTCTTTTCACCGACATTCGAGGATTCACCTCGCTGGCGGAGCGCCTCGATCCGCCGGAGGTCGTTCATATCTTAAATGATTATTTCGCCGCCGTCGTTGAGATTGTTCAAAAGTATGAGGGAACGCTCGATAAATTTATCGGCGATGCGGCGATGGCGGTCTTCGGAACCCCGATTCGTCACGACAACGACGAGGAGCGGGCCGTCCGTGCGGCGTTGGAGATGAATGAGCGGTTCCAGCTGCTCAAGCAAAAATGGGTTCGCGAAGGGTATCCCGAAATTGAGATCGGCATCGGGATCAATACCGGTGAAGTCGTTGCCGGCAATGTGGGTTCCTTAAAGCGGCTCGCCTATACCGTCATCGGAAACAGCGTGAACATGGCGGCGAGGATTGAGAAGTTGAACAAACGGTATCATACACAGATCTTGATCTCGTCCGATACGTATAAGCGTCTGGAAGGAATTCTCGAAGCGATCCCTCTCCCCCCGACCCGGGTGCGGGGAAAATCAGAAGAGATCCAAGTTTTTGTGGTGGTCGGTTTTATGACCGACGCCCGTTTTGATAAAAAGGTGGATCTTGATTCTGAACAATATAAACTTATTTAATCGATGTTGATGTTCTCCTTGAGGATCGGCCTCCTGATCATCTTGGTGGGAGGTTTCATTCTGAACGGTTGTAATACCCTTCCTCCCCCCGCGGCCTCGCCCCCGGCTCCACCCCCCCCGGCGGCCCCGGCTCCGATCCCGACCCCTCCTCTCTCGATCCCGAAAGAAAATCCCCATCTCGAAATCGGTCAACGGCTGCTCAAGCAGGGCCGGTACAAAGAAGCGATTGTGGAATTTGAATCAATCCTGAAGGTCGACCCGGGCCATCTCGCCGCCACGAACGGTTTTCATCTGGCCGAGCAAAAGATAAAAGAAGAGCGGGATAAAAGCGTCCAAAGTTTGATTCAGCTGAATGAAAGAGGAATGGAGTTTTATCATCAGAATGAGTTTCTCAAAGCGGGACAGACCTGGAAAGAGGCGCTCAACTTTTATGCGTTACAGAACGATCCAACCTTGGCGCAGGAGCTCCCCTTTCCGATCGAAGAGATTGGGACGCGGCTGGAGCAACTGATTCGCCTTTTTATGGACAAGGGAGTTCTGTTATATCGCCGGGGAGAGCTCCAGAACGCGATTTATGCCTGGCAAGATGTCCTTCTTATCCAGCCTGAGTATACTGAAGCCAAAGATTATATCCGCAAAGCTCAGGTTAAAATGGAGACACTCGATAAACTCTCTTCTTCTCCAAACCCGCCTTGACACACTTTCAACGACTTCTGTATAGTAGGAGTCAAGGAGGACGTCGGATTCTATGGATCCAAATTCGAGTGAAGAGCCTTTGGAGAACGAGCATCTACAGGCTTTGGTGAAAGAATTGACGGAAAAAATCGGTCAACTCTTCGCGGACAATGATCAGATTAAAAAAATTCTCGAAAGCATTGAGAAGGAGGGATACCAGGTCGACCTCGTCGTCGCCTCCCTCAGCCGCCTGCTTCCGAATCAAGACGATCTTGAAGTGGAAATGGAAGAGGAAGACGGAGAAGAGATAGAAGAACTGGATGAGGCCACGTACGAGTTAAATCCCTTCGATTATGCCTTCCTTCAAGCAATTAAGGTAAAGCCGTAACTCTCTCCTTTGGTCAAAAAACCTGTTGACAATCTCCCGATCCTTTGTTAAGTTCTGCCTCATTGCCGAGATAGCTCAGTCGGTAGAGCAGAGGCCTGAAAAGCCTCGTGTCCGCAGTTCGATTCTGCGTCTCGGCACCACTTAGATCAAGGATTTGCATTAGCTCACCTCCTCCAGCCCTTCCAATTGCTACCATTTTGCTACTTGTTTCAGCTTCTTTTTGATCTCCCAAAGCCGGGGCGGCGAGTTTCTCTGCCGCCCGGCTGTCGTCGGTCGCATCAGATGCCCATAGAGATCCATCGTGACTTTGATCGAAGAATGACCGAGTTGATCCTAAATATATTTCGCTGTTTATTGTTCATGATCAATGAGGCATGCGAACGGATGGCGAGGTCATGGAAAGCGGATCTATCTGAAACCCGCCCGACGGAGCGCCGGATAGAATCTCCTCCGGAGAAGGTTGCTGTGGTTCTCAGGATTGCCCGCCCATTCGGAAAAGCTGGATCATATCATCAGAACCAAACGAATGGATAAAAGGAACTCGGGGACCAGAATGATTGAGGAATATTTAAGCCGGAACAACATACGAAAATTACATCTCGGATGCGGCGTTAACATTCTTCAAGGGTGGCTTAATTCAGACTACAATCCGAAGTCGCCGACTGTTTTGCACTTAGATGCAATTCGACCGTTTCCGTTTGATGATGACGTATTTGATTACATCTTCAGTGAGCACATGATCGAACATGTCACCTATTCGCAAGGCTCACTGATGCTGACTGAATGTGCGCGTGTCCTTAAAAAAGGGGGAAAGGTTCGAATATCGACGCCTGATTTGTTGTTCTTAATGAACCTCTACAAAAAGGAAAAATCAGATCTGCAGAAAGAATATATCAAATGGGCCACAGAGAATTTCATCAATGAGGCCCCCTATCCTGATGACACATTCGTTATTAACAACTTCGTACGAGATTGGGGGCACCTCTTCATTTATGACGAGAAGACACTCCGCTCGTCCATGGAAAGAACAGGTTTCAGAAAAATTACGAGATGCAATCTCAAAGAGAGCGAGGATGAGGCATTCAGGAATTTAGAAAACGAGGACCGCTTGCCAAAAGGGTTCTTGCAGTTAGAAACGATGACATTGGAAGGAACAAAATCATCGGCCCGATAACCGTCTCAGCCAATTAATGAAAATCGGTGTGAATATTAAAATGAGGACAGCGAGCACGGTTAGGATGAAGGGCTGATCATCATCCATAGAGCTTCTTTTTTAAATCTCGGCATAGCGCCATCCTCTTAGAAGATTAAATCCGCACTTTAGTACCGATCCATCCCAATTCACCATGATCTATCGTGACCCATTACAAGAACCAGGGCGCCTAATCTCTTGATCTCTCAGGGTGGGTCATGATAGATTAATCTCGGTTATGCCTGAAAAGCCTTATGTCCGCAGTTCAATTCTGCGTCTCGGCATCACTTATCTCAAATATTTGATAATCGTCTTCCCTTCTTTACTATTGCCATTGCTATCGTTTTGAAACTGATTCCGAAAAACGTCTATGACCCAGAGCAAGGGTCGGGCGTCTCTGCCGCCCTTGCACTTTGCGAATCGTCCTGTCTAATATAGTTGTGAACCGTGACTAAACCTGGAGCGAATGATGGAGGCTGAAAGACCAAGTGACGAAGAAATTGCCATGGAACTCACGTTGAAGTTCATGGAGAAAATGCAGGATACCCTGACGCCTGAGAAGATCGGTGAAGCCTATCAGACGATTCTTCAGGCGGTGAAAGATGCTTAAAGCCGTCCGAAGGAAGGACGAAAAACGGGGCGGATCTGATCCGCCCCGTTTTTTTACGTTCAGCGGGATCCGTCCGCTCTTCCCCTCCGTTTTGATTCGCCGACCTTCCTTTTAAACCGCCCGGTCTTGCCCGGATGAGGGGCCCTCCAGCCCCTCTGTCCCTTATTCGAATCCGACGCCGCGCCGGCGCCTCTGGCCGATGACCTGCGGATGAGCCCCCCCGACCTTTTGTCAGGCCGCCGATCCTTCCATCCGGATCCTCCCTCCAAAAATTTAATTTATTGGTATACTTATCTGCGGTATGAATATTCTAATCGTTCTAATCGCACTGATTGTCCGAGTGATGGCGGGTCCGGCCGAGGCGGCGGCTGCGGGGGCATTTGAAGCGCCGGTCTCCTCCCCCATCGGTTATACGCTGTCGGAGAAATATCTCCTCCCTCCCGGCGAGGAGGTCAAGCTCGCGAAATATGTTTCCCTCCTTCCCTCGCTTATGAAAGATTGGACGCAGACCCTTCAATTGGGTCATCGTGGGTTTGAGGAAAACAACCCCCTGCTGGGCCGGCAGCCGACCGCGGCCCGGATCAACCGCTACTTCTTCATTTACACCCTGTCCATCTTGGCTGCATTTTATCTCCCCGAGCCATTCTCCTCTTCGATTCTAGACACCATCCGATATCAGGAAGAGATCGTCGTTTTTGAAAATGAACGCCTCTTCAATCGAGAAGCCGCCGTGACGTCCGCCCCCCTCGCTTTTATGGTTACCATCCGTTACTGACCGGTCTTATCCTATCCCCCGTCCTATCCCCCGTTTCGCCGCGCTTTGCCGACGTTTTGCCATGCGCAATGGTCGACCCATGACCGATCTGTTCTCGCGCTGTTTCGTTTTCGATTTAAAAGAAAGTAATTCGGATAAAGAGAACAAAGCCGGGTGAAGGAAGGATTTATTTATTTCGACCGATCAGGTGATCAGGACCCGGTAGAACGAGAGGACGTTTCCGAATTGCACGTAGGAAAGACCATGGGACGGCGAGCCGGACCGCCGAAACCGTCGGATGTTTAAGGTCCCTTAGGAGGCTTCACCACAATCGCCGCCATAAAGATTAGAAAGATGCACGCAGCCACCAAAACCAAATTTCCCATCGTTATCCCACCGATTGAGTCCGTTTGAGTCCGCTTTTTTGAATGGTCTGGTGTCAGAATAGCCCGACCGGGGGAGCGGATCAAGTGAAATGTGGGGTTTAAGCGGTGTAGGGAGGTCCCCTTGTAATAGGATTTCTTTTATTATACAATAATTTTCTATCAGTAACGATGCTTTCCCACCCAACTTTAATGACCCTTGATAAGGAGAATGTATGTTCAGAAGAGTGACCACTTTCGCTCTGATGATGATTTTGCTGCTTCCCGGTACCCTGGTGCTGGCGGACGCAAAAGACAATCCGGATGCCGGCTTAAAGATGTTGGAAGACTTTCAGAATACCTTCGTTAATCTTGCGGATCGCGTCAAGCCGACGGTCGTAAACATCGCTCCTCTGAGTGCGACTCCCCATGTCAGCCGTCCGGATGAAGGTCCGCGCGAAGCGCCGCGTGAACGGGCGCCGGAAGCGCCTCCCGGCTCCGGCTCAGGGGTGATCATCGACAAGCGAGGATTCATCGTGACCAACAATCACGTCGTCGGCGATGCCGAAGAGGTTGAGGTTCGGCTCTCGGATAAGACGAAATTTACCGGAAAGGTTATCGGTAAAGATCCGGATACCGATCTGGCATTGGTCAAGATCGAAGCGACGAAGGATCTCCCGTTTGTCGCCTTGGGGGATTCTTCAAAGATCAAAGTCGGACAATGGGTGATTGCGGTCGGGAACCCTTTCGGTCTCGATCGGACGGTGACGGTCGGTGTCGTCAGCGCGCTCGGCAGAGAGAATGTAAACCTCTCCCGTTATGAGGATTTCATCCAGACCGATGCGTCGATTAATCCCGGTAACTCCGGGGGACCGCTGTTCAATATTCGGGGCGAGGTGGTCGGAATCAACACGGCGATTATCAACTTCGCACAGGGAATTGGATTTGCCATTCCGTCGAACATGGTTCAATCGATCTCCACCCAGTTGATGGCAAAAGGAAAGGTGACCCGCGGATGGCTCGGGGTCGGCATTCAACCGCTGACGCCGGAACTCGCCGGCAAGTTTGGGGTCAAAGAGGGAGAAGGGGTTCTGGTGAACGAGGTTTTCGACGGAGATCCCGCCAGCAAAGCGGGCATTCAGCCGGGAGATGTCATCCTCAAGGTCGAGGATCAACCGGTCGATACGCCGAACTCGTTGGCACGGGTGATCGCCAGCTTGATCCCCGGTAAGAAAGCCAACCTGGAAGTCCTCCGGGATGGAAAGAGGGTCATTAAGACAATTGAACTGATTGAGCGAAAAGAAGAGGCGGTTCAGGCGGCGATTCCGAAGCGCCAAGAGAGCTTTCTCGGGTTGAGCATCCAAGACTTAACGCCGGAGATTGCGGAGCGCTTTAAGATCAAGGACGAAAAGGGAATCATCGTCACCAAGGTCGAACCGGGAAGCGCCGCGGAAGCGGAAGGCTTGAAAGAGGGAGATCTCATCAAAGAGGTCAACCGTGAGAAGGTCAACAACTCGGAAGAGTTCAAGAAGATGATGGAAAAGACCAAGAAAAGCGAGGCGGTACTTCTCCGGATCAGCCGGGAGAATCGCGCCTTCTTTATCGTCCTAAAGCCGAGAGAAAAATAAGCGTCGATCTGTTACCAAACGGCCCCTGTCTCAATAGACAGGGGCCGTTTTTGTTTTCATAGAATGATCATTGCGGGAGATAATCTACCTGCCGGAAGAAGCGTGGGGCTTGGCCCCCGAAGGAGGTGCGCTTCCCCGTCGTTCCGACCTTCTGCGATTGAAGTGCGATGGGTTGACCGGCAGATGGAGCGTCATGGTCGTCCCCTTTCCGACCTCCGATTTGACCTCAATGCTGCCGCGATGCTCGTCGATGATGTGGTTGCACATCATCAACCCCAGTCCCGTTCCTTCATTTTTTTTCGTGGTAAAAAACGGGTCAAAGAGCCGCTGCAAGTTTTCTTCCGGAATGCCGATACCGGTGTCTTGAAGGACGACGTGAAAAAAAGGATGTTGCGATTCCGAATCGAAAGAGGTTTTTACCAAAATGTGACCTTCAGATGTCGCTTGAATTGCATTTAAGAAGAGATTCAAAAAGACCTGACGCATCTTTTCCCGGTCGACCAAGCAGGGCGGAAGGTTGTGATCGAACTCATTCCGAATGGTCAGCCCCTTTTTTCTCGCCTCATTTTCCAGAAAGGTCATTGTCTCATGGAGAAGGTCATTGATATTGACCTGCGTCCATTTCATCTGACTGTCTTCCGGGGTTTTCGAATAGTGAAGGAGATCGCTGACGAGCATCTGAATCCGATGGGTCTCGTCCAGCGCCACCTTATAAAACTTGTCCCAGAACTCCTCATCCTTCACTTCTTCATCGAACTTCCTCGGGATCATCTGGAGAAAGGTGTTGATTGCAACGAGCGGATTGTTGATCTCATGTGCCATGCCGGCCGCCAGGACGCCGATGGCGGTGAGTCGATTTGCCTGGGCCATCCGTTTTAAGGTTTCGATCTTCTCTGCATGAAGGCGGTCGCGTTCTTTCCCCAGGAAATAGCGTTCAATCCCCTGCTTGAGCGTCTGCTTCAACTCTTCTTCGTGGTACGGTTTTGTAATGTACCGGTAGATATTTCCCTGGTTGATTGCTTCGATCACCAGATCAATTTCGGTATAGGCGGTCATCAGCATCCGGATTAAATCGGGCCTTTTTTTCGAGCAGGCATGGAGCAGATCGACCCCGCTCATCCGCGGCATACGCTGGTCCGAGACGATCATCGCCAGGTCCGGATGTGAATCGACCAGGTCGAGCGCCTCCTCCCCATTCCTTGCCGTATAGATTTTGAATTCTTTTTTAAAGAGATTCTTGAAGGTAATGAGAGCCATCTCTTCGTCGTCGACAAAGAGAATGGGATACTCCTTATATGGGAGTGCTTCCGGCATAGAGTCCCCTTCCGATCAGACTGGAACCACCCGGTTGAGAGATGGGGAGATGGAGAACAACTTCCGTTCCACGTCCGACGGTACTTGTCACCTCAATGCGACCGTGATGATTTTCGATGATTTTATAAGTGATGGTCATTCCCAAGCCGGTTCCTTTGCCGACTTCCTTGGTGGTGAAGAAGGGATCAAAAATTCGGGGGAGATCTTTCTCGGGAATGCCGCAGCCGGTATCCCGAATAGAAATTCGGACCTGGTTTCCGATCTGCTCGGTTTTGATCACGATCTCTCCGCGATCCGAAATCGATTGAACCGCGTTTTGAAGAATGTTCATGATCGCTTGGTTGATCTGTCCCGGAATCGCCTCGATCGAAGGGGTTCTCCCGTAATCGGGGAGGAGGGTGATTCGGTGGGTCGTCTCATGCCGGAAAAGTTGAAGGGTCGACTCAATCCCCTCTTCGAGATGATAGGCTTTGAGGATCTCTTCATCTTTTCGAACGAAACTCTTGAGATTTCTGATGATGTTTTCCGTCCGGTCCAGGCCGTTTTTAATCACCTGAATGGAGGTCTCTAAATCTTCCGAAAGCTCGGCGAGCTCCGCCGGGCTTAAACGTTCTGCATTTTTCATCTCGTCCAGGACGCGCCGGACAATCGCAAGACTTCCCTTTGCAAAGCTGACCGGATTGTTGATCTCATGCGCCACCCCGGCGATGAGGAGGCCGAGCGCGGCCATCTTTTCGGATTGAACCAGCTGCCCCTGCGTCTCTTTTAACGTATTGAGGGTCTCTTCCAGCTGATTGCTCCGCTGCTGAATCTCCCGCTCCAGCTTCCTGAGATTGATGAGAGAGCGGACGCGGGCTCGTAGTTCCTGAGCGTTAAACGGTTTGGTGAGGTAGTCGTCTGCGCCATGCTCCAGCCCCTCGATCTTCGTTGAGAGATCCGTTTTGGCTGTCAGGAGGATAATGGGAATATGGCAGGTGCGCGGTTCTTCTTTTATTTCGTGGCAGAGTTGATAGCCGTCTTTATACGGCATCATCACATCCGAAATGATCAGGTCGGGAAGTTCCAATTTCGCCCGTTCCACCCCCTCTTTTCCGTCTTTTGAAAAGAGGAGTCGGTAATCGGCCTTGAGCTGGGAGGCGATATAACTCAACATGTCGGGGTTGTCATCGACCAGGAGAATGCGATATTCAACGCCGCTGTGTGGGCTCTCTTCCGGGAGGGAGGCCGTTTCCCGGACGAGTTCATCGGTTGCATAATCGGCCTTCGTTTGCAAGGACCGAGTCCAATCTTCCTCGCGCCTTTTTTCGGAGACGGGGAGCGCCTCGCTCCGCCGATCGAGCGCCCCGGGCACCTCTTCCAGCCGGACATAGATTGGAAGGACGAAATGAAAGGTGCTCCCTCTCCCCTCTTCGCTCTCTGCCCAGATCTTTCCCTGATGGAGCTCGACCAACTCTTTGGCAAGGGCGAGGCCGATCCCGGTTCCTTCAAATTTTCGGCTCGCGGAGCTGTCGGCCTGGGAAAAACGGCTAAAGAGCTTGGACATATGCCCTTTTGGGATTCCGATCCCGGTATCGGTGATGCGCACGGCCACCTGATTGTCCTCTCTTATGCAGGCGACCTTGATCTCCCCTTTTTCCGTAAATTTTAAAGCGTTGAAGATCAAGTTCAGCAGAACCTTCTCGATTTTGTCGGCATCGAAGAAAATCTCCGGAATGGAAGGGTCGCTTTCGAACCGCAGCGCCAACGATTTCTTCTCCGCCATCGGACTGACGGAGGCGACCACCCCGCTCACGAACTTTGAGAAATCGGCCCGGTTGTAATAAAGCTCCATCTTTCCGGCGTCGACCTTTGCCAAATCCAATAAATTGTTGATCAATTTTAGGAGGCGAAGGGAGTTGGTCTGCATGATGGAGAGATACTTTTCCTGGTCCGGGTTTAACTCCCCGAGGTCCCGATTGAGCATCATCTCCGTGGGGGCGAGGATGAGCGTGATCGGGGTCCGTAGTTCATGGCTGATGTTGGCGAAGAATTTCGATTTCAGCTGATCGAGCTCTTGAAGCTTCTGGTACGATTCCTCGAGCTGACGCTTGCTTTCGGCCAACTCGGAGGTCCGGTCCTCTACTTTGCGCTCCAGTTCGCTGGCCCATCGGCGTAACTCTTCCGACATCTTGGCGACATCATCGTAAAGGAGCGAATTGCTCAGCGCGATCGAGGCTTCCGCGCGCAGGTTTGAGAGGAAATCGAGATCCATACTTGAAAAAGGCTTGAGATTTTCCTTCTCGCCCAGATTAACTAAGCCAATAAGTTTTCCATCATGGATAAGGGGCAGTGCCACTTTTGCATTAAATTTTTTAAAGTAAGCGTGAGCCAACGGACGAATAAACTCATATTCGGGATTATAAGAGAGCTCTTCCCATTCAATAACTCTATCTTTTTCTCTCATCCATGTTAGAAAAAGATAATCTCCCGTAATCGGGGCCTCCTCGGACGGGGCTTCTCCTTTCACGACATTGAATCGCTGCTCCTTATCGCTCCATAAAATCAAGGTTACTCTCGAAACATAGAGCGCCTCCTCAATGGTTCCTGCAATTTTTCCGATAAGACCAGCTACACTTTTTAATGCCACAAGCTCTTTTACCATCCCCTGCAATATTTTCTGCATGTCATAACGGCGACGTTGAAAAAGATGATCAATGTGGGGTTGAATGAATTTAGTATAGGGGATGAGAAGAGCAACCACCGCCGAAATGTATGTTGCAAATCGAATTGGAGATAGCGATACAAAGAAATTTTTTGTAAAGTAAAGACCACCAATCAAAGGTACAAGAACGATAGAAGAAATGGTCAGCCAGGTCAGCGTCTTGTGAAGTACTGTCTGGATGTCGAAGAAGCGGTATTGAATAATAGTATAAGTAACAATTATGGTATATACTGCTACAAAATAAATACCATAGGGAAAAAGAGGAAGATTAAAGACGGGAAAAAAGGCGGTTGAGCCGCCGCAGAATCCGACGGCCAGACCAATAAAAAGCAGTTTAAGTTGATTCCGAGTTTGACCGGTCGCACTTTTATAGGCTTCAAAGAGAAGTTTCAACGAATAGGTAACGACCGTGGCGAAAAATGCCACGAAAAGGAAGTAAGGCTTTTCAGGTTTCGTATAGTAATTAAAGGGTGGGAGCGGTGCCGGGTAAGCGAGCAGATGGCTTAAGTTCATTACTTCTAAAAGACCGGCGGAGAAGTAGGAAACAATCAAAGCAGTCCGCCTACTCTGATTCAAGAGCCTGAGAACAAAGTCCATAAAAAGAGGGCCGATCATGATTGCGCCGAGGTAATGAATACGGATCCAAAATTCGGCAGACTCGATATCGGTCGCGGAGGTCATCATTCCAAGACCATAACTCCATATGGCGACACTCAGACAAAAGAGCGCCCACTTTCGATTGATCGAGCCTTGCCAATTTTTGATAAAAACGAACAGACCGATAAGGAGGCTGACAATCGCGGTTCCTGTACAGGAGATGTTAAAAGAGGTCATTTAGGTGTCTCGGGTTGTTTTCGGCCGTACATCTTATGGGCATTGACAAACTTCCCGTTAGCGACGTTCGCGCAGATAGCGATTTCTCCCGCAAGGCAGGTGGCTGCTGCAATTTCTGAAAACTTTTCTGCTTTACCCGTTCCATAGCAACCGATTAGTTCGAGGCATTCTCTTTGGCTTGCCAGCGCCACACCTCCTCCCGCCGTTCCGACCACCAGGTTTGGCAATTTAAGACTGATATAAAGGTCTTCTTCCTCTGTTATCTCAAAATTGCTGATCCCGATGTGAGAGTCGACAATGCTCGCGACATCCTGTCCGCAGGCAATAAAAAGGGCGGTGAGTCCGTTTGCCACATGCCCGTTCATTCCGATCATTCCCGAATGAATACCCGATAGCATGGCCGCCTGAAAATAGGCCGCAACCTCTACAGGCGTGATGTCAAAAATTCTTTTTATCACTTTGCTTGGAATCACCGATTCGCAGATCACGGTTTTCCCCATGCCGGCGGCATAATTGTGCGCGGAGACCTTTTTGATGGCTGAAAAATTGGAGCGCAAATAAAACCGCTTCGGTTTCACGATCGGCACGATGAAGTGACAGGCCGCCTCGGTTGCAAAATTGATCATGTTGAGACCCATTGCATCGCCGGTGGAATAGCAGAACTTGACGATGACATTTCGATCATAGGGGATCGGTTCAACCCGCAAGAGCTTTCCGTGCCGGGTGGTCGCCTCCGCATGTTTTTTAATCTGGGAGAAGTTCGCCTCAAGCCAGTAGCAAAATTGAGTGGTTTGGCTTAAGCTCTCAAAAGTAAAGAGCGGAGAAATGTGTGTTTCATCCCGGATGATCCGGGTGGTAACCCCCCCCGAGAGATGGAGCACCTGCATCCCCAATGTGTAGGTGTAGATCAGCGCCCCTTCCGTCGTTGCGAGAGGAACGTAGAAATCTCCTTTCGCATATTGTCCGTTTACTTTTAACGGTCCGGCCACCCCGATGGGGACCTGCGTCACCCCGATAAAATTTTCAATGTTCCCCTGCATGTTTTTTGGATCTTCGCTGAAGACGGCGATGTGATTGAGCGTGGCCCCGGTCTTCGCGCTCAGCCATTCTCTTCGCGTCTTCGCCGCGGCCAGGGTGTAGTCGATCTCTTTCTGCTTCGGCACCAAATCGGCCCTCGATAGAGAGGCGCGGTCTTCCGGCTCAAAATCGGTGCTTAATAAATCGGAAATGCGCCGGATGATCTTTCTCTTTTCTTTGTTCGATAAATCATCGTCCGACGGGAGGGGGGTGGTTCTCCGGCCGGAGTCTTTCTCCCGCCGGTCGGGAACGGAAGCCCGAGAGGTCTTGATGAACGTCTCCCAGTCGCCCACCTGATTGTCGGGCGCCTGAACGAATTCGATTCCATATAAGTATTTCTCTTCATTCCTCCACTTTACCCGCACCCGCGCTTTTAGCCGCTGCAGAGGCAGGGGGAGCGCGACTTCAACGATCCCTTTATCAATCCGCGGAAGCGCTTTCTCCGTTGAGATGGAAAGGCCTTTTAGGCCGATGTCGATGGCGCTGCTATGATATATTTTTTGCTTTTTAGTATAAGGATCCCTCAGGAGCAGGCGGAGACTGAGTGTCTCTCTCACCCGAAAATAAGATCGACGGTCATGCTGGCTCATATGATGCCTTCTAAGTAAAATGATGGTTGTCGGCGGACCTGTGGAACAGGCCGATATAGGTCCGAGTAAAGCCTCGATGATGGAATAAAGATGGATCGATATAATCAGAAGCGGAATTGAAATGAGGGGGGCGACGATAACCGATGGGAAGGCCTACCCGGTGGGTCGGATCTGTTTTTCTCGAGACGGCATCACGGTCCAACGAGACCCCCATCAGAAGCGGACGAGACGAGATGACGGAATAATAGACATTAGGAATATACTCTATCATAAATTTTTAAAATTAAAAGTAGATTAAAAAAGGATTAAAATCCGGGAATTATAATCGGATACTTTAACTGCGGGGGCAAAGCCGTTAATTGGATGAGCCGTCTGGAGTTTAACCGCCGACACCTTCAAAAAAAGGCGTTCATACTCACCAAACAAACAATAACATACTCATCGAACCAAGTGAATACAGGGTTTCTATCATTTTTATGTTTAAGGTGAGGCATTTCTACCCTTGTGGTATGGCGTTTCGGAGACCCTCTCGATCTTCCCAAACAGAAATGGGTAGGCGGTTTACGGGGTCTCCTCTCCTGCTCGAGGAAAGAAGCCCATTCACTTTCCGCATAAGTGTTTTCTATCCTATTAAAATGTTTCGCCTCGCCGATAGATTCTTCAAGGTAGATCGTTTAATACTTGTAAGGTATACTCTGGGAGGGGTGAATGATGAATTTCAGAAGTAAAGTCTTAATCGTCGACGATGAAAGTGGACCGAGAGAGTCTCTAAAAATGGTGCTGGCGCCATTTTGTCAGGTGGAAGAAGTCAGCGACGGTTTGCAGGCGTTAGAATTCATCCGTCAACAGACGGTAGATCTGGTAACGCTTGATTTGAGAATGCCCGGGATGGAGGGGGTGGCGGTCTTAACAGCCATTAAGAAATATCATCCAAAAATACAAGTTCTGATCATCACCGGATATGGGACGGTGACCAGTGCAATTGAGTTGGTTCGACTGGGAGCCTGTGGTTATTTAATGAAGCCGTTCGAAATTCCAAGAGTCCTCGCCGAGGTGACGCTCGCTATTAAGAAGAAAAGAAAGTCTGATCGGCTCGATAGACCATTCAATTAACAAATGATCATTGTCGTCCAAGATAAAAAAGGATCGGTCCCCTTTTTCATCCCAATCGTAGTTGGGAACATTCCGATACGTTCCCGGTGATGTTGATCCATCTGTTTGCACTTCTCCGCATTCTAAACTTGCTCAACCTGTCCTTCCCATACCCGTTCTCGTTACAAAAATACCAACCCTGGAAGCCTGGGATCCCTCTTGCCGAAGAGCGTTTTTATCGATCCCATGTCGCGCGTTAGAGCAAATTCATTGTATTTTAAAGACGATCGGGGGAGGCGTTCCCCCTCCCTGTCAAGAGAATGCATACATTCTATAGAGGAATATCCTGAATTCTGCTTAAGAGGGTGTTCAGAAGGGATTGAAAGGATTGGTGAGCCGCCTGGGATTCGAACCCAGGACACCCGCCTTAAAAGGGCGGTGCTCTACCAACTGAGCTAGCGGCTCTTGACTACAGGGGATATCAGAATATGAAGGATGTTTGTAACATTTTCTTGAAACGACTGTCAACCGTCTTTCCGAGGGATTTGAAATTTAAACGAAGATGATCTATGATAAGGGGTTTTAATTCTATGGAGCTCGGCTCATTTGATTCCGATTCTTTTCTTTTTCTCCGGCGTGACCGCCTTAATCTACCAGATGGTCTGGATGCGGGAACTGGTGCTCATCTTCGGCGCGTCGATGTTTGCTATCTCTACCCTCCTGACCGCATTTATGGGGGGCTTGGCGCTCGGCAGTGAAATTTTTGGGAAACGCGCCGATCACTATGCCAACCCACTTCGTGTTTATGGTTTACTGGAGCTGGGAATCGGCGGATATGCCTTTTTGGTCCCGCTCCTCTTTTCATCGCTGATTCCGATTTATCAATTCCTTCATCGTCTCTTTCATTTTTCGTTTTATGCTTTCAGCCTGGTCCGGTTCGTCATGGCGGTCTTGATTCTGCTCCTCCCGACCGCCTTGATGGGGGGAACCCTCCCGGTGTTGGCCCGCCTCTATAAAAACAAGAAAGAGGTCGGAAAGGGGGTCGGTCTTCTCTATGCCTTTAATACCATGGGGGCGATGGCCGGCGTCTTGGGGGCTGGATTTCTCGTGTTGCCGACGTTCGGACACCAGAAAACAATTCTCCTGGCGGCGCTCCTGAACGGGACCGTCGGATTAATTGCGATCTCCCTCGGCCGGAAGACAACGGTTGCTCCCGATCCGGTACGGGAGGGGAAGACCCTCCCTCCAGAAGGCTCTGACAGCGGGCGGCGGCGTATTTTATACGTTGTGTTCGCCCTCTCCGGTTTTGCCGCGATGATCTACGAGGTCGTCTGGACGCGGATTTTGACCTTGATTCTCGGCTCGACCCTCTATTCGTTCGCAACGATGCTCGCCACCTTCCTCCTGGGGCTTGCGATCGGAAGCTTCCTCTTCTCCTTCTTGCTCAAGCGTTTTTCCAGGCCGTTTCTCCTGTTGGCCGTGGTCCAAGGGGGGATTGCCCTCTTCGCCTTTGCCGGAGAGTATCTCTTTCCGCTTCTCCCCGTCCTCTTCTTCAAGCTCCTGGAGATCTTTCACTCTGAAGGGGGGATTCTCTCCGCCTCCAAATTCTTCATTGCCGGGGCGGCGATGCTCATCCCCACGATCCTCATGGGAGGGGTCTTCCCGTTGGTGATCCACCTTCTCACTTCTGGGGGGACCGCCCCTCAGAAGAAAGGTTCAAGTACGCCGCCAGCCGATGCCGGCCTCGGCTCGATTGTCGGACGCGCCTACGCCATCAACACGATCGGAACGATTGTCGGCTCCTTCGCAATCGGTTTTATCTTTCTTCCCTCACTCGGGATTCAACGGAGCCTCCATATTGCCATCTTGACCAACGCGATTCTGAGCTTGGCGTTGTGGATCCGGATGCGGGAGATCGGCGAAGCGCGTCTCTGGGCGGTCGGCGGCGTCGGCGCCTTCCTCCTCGTCGTCTCCCTTTCGACGCCTGCTTGGAATCCGCTGCAGATGTCGAGCGAGCTGTTCGGCAAGCTTTCCAGCCTCGACCTGCTTTTTTATAAAGAGGGGGTCTCCTCCACGGTGACGGTGGTCCAGCATCCGACGCTGGCGAAGAGCGCCCATCTCACCCTCGCCATCGACGGCAAAGCGAACGCATCGACGACCGGCGACATGAAGACGCAGCTGTTGGTCGGGCATCTTCCGATGCTTCTCGCCCCACAGGCGAAGGAGGTGATGCTGGTCGGATTGGGGAGCGGTATCACCGCCGGCGCCATTGCCACCCATCCCCTCTCCAAGCTGGTCACGCTCGAAATCGAGCCGGCCGTGGTCGAGGGGGCGCACCTCTTTGATTCGTTCAATGGGAACGTCCTCGGCGATCCCCGCGTTCAGATGGTGATCGACGACGCCCGGAACTATCTGATTCTTTCCAAGGATCAATTCGACATCATCGTTTCCGAGCCGTCGCATCCGTGGCGGAACGGCTCTTCGAAGCTTTTTACCGAAGAGTTCTTCCGATTGGGCCGGGCCCACCTCAAGCCGGGGGGAATCTTCACGCAGTGGATTCACTTCTACGGCATCCGCGCCCCGGAGTTGAAAGCGGTCGTCCGGACCTTTCATGCCGTTTTCCCCCAGGTCTTTATATTTTATACCGATGCGGGAGACCTGATTCTCGTCGGTTCGGACCGGGAGATCGCAATCGACAGCCAGGAGATCGCCCGACGGATCGCCGTTCCCTCCGTCGCCGCAGACCTCGCCCATGTCGAGGTCTATTCCCCATTCGATCTCTGGGCCTATTTCATGTTGGGACCGAATGAGATCGATCGCTACACCGGCAATGGGATCTTCAACACCGACGATTACACTGTGGTTGAGTTCCAGACGCCGAAATCGCTCTTTGAGGACACCCTCTCGATCCATCTCGCCGAGATGAAAGGGGCGGCCCGGACCGGCCCGCTCTATCTGGTGAAGCCGACCGAGTCGAACCGGACCAAGGGGTCGGCTTATTTTGCCATCGCCAAGGGGCTGCTCCGAAACGGAAAAGAGAACGAAGCCCGCGAGATGATTCAAAAGGGACTGCTTCTCGACCCGGCCGCCGAAGGAGATTGGCTGATGGGGCGGGTGTTCCAAAAACTGGGCGACCGGGAGGGGGCCGCCCGCGCCTGGCGAGCGGCCCTTCAAAAAGAGCCGTCGAACATGGAGGCGCTCCTGAGCCTGGCCCAGCACTACCAAGTACAGGCGGCGTTTAAGGAGGCGGAGCCGCTCTTCACCCGCCTGAGGACGGCCTATCCTGAGAAGCTGCAAGGGGCGTTCTACCACGGGATCAATTTATATTACCTCGGACAATATCAAAAGGCGCTGGAGGAGTTGGCGCAGGGGCTCGTCTTCTCCGAGCCGTTCGGCTACTACTATCAAAACTTGGTGTTTACCAAATTGGGAAAAGAAGCGGAGGCCAAAGAGGCCCTGAATCGATTCCTCGGGAGCCTCAACGAGTGGCGGAAGGAGCTGGAGACCGATCCGAAGCGATTCTCCACCCTCCCCTATCTCAAGCAGGTGGAGTGGCGTCGAAAGGCGGGGATCCAAATTCCGGAGGAGGAGCGGATGGCGCTTCTCTTCGATCGGATTGTCTCCGCGCCGTTGAGCCGCCTCTACAGCGGCACCGGATTATTTATCCTTGGGATGTTTAAACCGGCTGCGGCCGAATTGGAAGAAGCAAAGAAAGAGCTGGGCAGCCAGGCCTCGGCGAGCATTGTTCAGTACTATCTCGGGATGGCCTATCAAGAACTCGGGCAGAATGGACCGGCCCGGTTGGCGCTGGAGACGTTCGTCAAAAATACGGAGCTCTCGCCGAAGGACCTGCGGGTTGCATCGGCCCGCCGTTTCCTCGACCGGTTAAAACAGAGAACGAAGGGAGCTTCGTAAGTGGTTTCGGTAAAGGCCTTTCCGGTGCCGAAGAAAAGCCGTTCCTACCCTGACGTGATCGAGCGGATTCTCCAGACGGCTAAAGAGGCGAAAGGGATCGAGGCCCACCTTCTCGGGCGGGTGCGGGCTTACCCGACGCAGTATCCCTTTTGGATGCTCTCTACCTCCGATCGACCCGGTCAAAAGCGGATCTGTCTCTCCGGCGGAATCCATGGCGATGAACCGGCCGGGGTCGAAACGATTCTCGCCGTCATCGAGATGATCAAGAAGAAGCCGAGCCTCCTCCAACGGTTTCACTTCACCCTCTTCCCCTGTATCAACCCGTTCGGTTACGAGCACAACACCCGGCAGAACCGCTCCCGGGTCGATCTCAACCGCCAGTACTATCGCAAGCGGCCGCAGGCGGAGGTGCGCTTGGTGAAAAAGGCGATCGAGGGGAAGTGGTTTGACCTCGACATCGAGTTTCACGAAGACATCGATACGCCGGGCTTTTATATGTATGAGCTCTGTCATGATCCGTCTCAAACGGTCGGGCGGAGAGTGATTCAACGGGTCGCCCGAAAATATCCGATCAACTTGGAATCATCGATTGAAGGGGCGCCGGCAAGCGGCGGTTTAATCAGCCCGGATGCCGCGTCGGATTTCTTCAAGCAGCGGATGGCCCGGCGGCGGCTCTGGCCTCAGGCGGTCTATTTCTACAAAAATGGAACCCCCCATGTCCTTACCTCGGAGACCCCGGTGCATCTTGAGATGCAGCAGCGGGTCGAAATTCACCTCATTGCTTTAAAAACTGCGATGGAACGGCTGCTCTCTTAGGCAATCGATCATCGTGATTGTGTACGGGGAAAAAAACCGGAACATCCTCCGAGACCGAGTCCGATCCCACGCTGCTCATCTCGTCAGGTTCGCTTAGATTCTATTAAATCAATCCGCCTGGAGCGGTCAGGGCCCTGATCGGCAGCGGCGCAGTACGGCCTTAAGAGAGTCCGCTTGTTAAAAAGGGGGTCCGGGCAAGGACCTTAAAAGAGATTAATCGATTTGCGGGAGTCGGTGGCGCCGAGGCCCTTCAGGTTGACCAGAAAGACCAGCTCGTTGCGGGTCCGCAGATCGAGATAGTCGAGGGTAAAGCTCCAACACTGCCGCTCGTACTGGAGGCCGTAGGCGATTTCAACGAACTTGCTTTGGCTGACATCATAATAAGCGCGGGTCGCCAGATTGATTCCCCAGGGGGTTCGGACCACCACTTTGTCGGTGAGGAAGTTTATCCGTGGCGTGGTCTCCCGATCGCCGATGTAAAGCGGGTTGAAGAGATCTCCTTTTTGCGGCACGCTCCCCTCCCGGGTGGTGCGCTGGCCGAACGTGGCGGTCACGCGCGGTGCGAGGGCGACCGAGACATCCGTATTCCAGGAAGAAAAGAGGTGACGATACGGATCATAGAAAGTATCGACCCCAAAGGTCAGGTATTCGCTGACGCGAACGCTCCCCTCACCGCGAACGTCGGAGAAGAGGTGAGAATCGACCAGGCTCGGTTGCGGAACCTGGAGGCTGTAGCTTTCGGTGACCCGAAAAAAAGCCCTCTCCAGCCGCTCCCCTTTATCGTTCCGGGTGAAGAACCGTTGCGCTAAGGAGGCGGTGAAGCTGTTGCGCTTGTGGAGCCGATCGATCTCGTCAAACTGCGGGATGTCTGTCAGATCATTCCCCGAGATATAGTCATACATCAATGAGGGGATAACGACGTGGGTCACGCTTCCCCAGTCCCGCTCGACCGGCGCCTCCCAATCGATCCCGACCGGAAAGATCGGGCGGCTGATCGCGGCATCTTCCATCACCCCCCGACTGTACCAGGTCTCGCGGAATCCGGTCCAAGGGGTCAACGTCCCGGCGGAAGAGAGATCAAGCGGCATCGAGAGCTTCGGAAAGAGATCGACCCGTTGGATGTCGGGTCCGCTCTGCTGCCAGAAATTGGTCGCCGTGCTCTGCCAGTTAAAATAAATCGGGCTCTCTCCAAAGCGGTGCTGGGCGATCGAATAGCCGACTTCAGGGAGGCGCTGGGCGATGGTGCCGCTGCTCTGTCCCGTCAAGCTCTGGACATACCGGCCGAGCAGATAGGCAAACGACTCGTCGCCGCGGTAGGTGAGAAAAACATTCGACTCGACGTTTTGCTGTGCTCTCTCCGCGGTCGATTCGGAGAGGACCAGAAAATTGTTCTGCTCGTTCACATAATGGATATCGATCTTCCCACTGATTCGATCGGTAAATCGCTCCTGGTGGGTATATTGGACTTCGTAGCGGTCGACCTGGCTCACGACGTCATGGAAGTAGTGGACGTCCAACCGGCCGTCGGTCTCTTTGGCGAGCGCATAACGGTACTGAAAGACCCCGCCGTCCCCTTTGTTTCCCCGATGATCGAGGGTGAAGGTCATGTCTTGGCTTTTGGAAATGGCCCAGAAAAAATCTTGATAATAACGAAGCCCCCAGCGGGTGCTGTACCCGACCCGCGGCACCAGCAATCCGGTCTGCCGCTGCGTTTTGGCCGGGTAGATGAAATAAGGGAGATAGAAGATCGGGATTTCGTCGAAATAGAAGACGAAGTGTTGCAATACCAGAAAATTATCGAGGTGGACCCGGATCCGGCTCGCTCGGACCCGCCACTCCGGATCATCGGGGCAATCGCAGGCGGTGAACGACGCGTCTTCTAACACGTAGCGGTCCGGCGCCGTCCGCTCCATCACCTCTCCGTCGATCGTATAATTTTCGCTTTTAATAAAGAGCCGCGCGCCATAGAGGATGCCAAGCTGGGTGTTGACGTCGGTCTCAATCTGCTCGGCGGTGACGGTATTCTCCCCGTCCGAGAAATGGACGTTGCCGGTGGCGATCAGGGTTCCGGTTGCATTGTTGAGGCTTAGGTAATCGGATTCGACCTGAGTGGGACCCTGCGTGACAACCACCGACCCTTCGGCAAAGAAGAAATTGCTCGCTTTATCATACTCAATCCGGTCGGCGGTCAGCTGGACCGGTGTCTGGGCCTCCGGCCGTTTGAGGGTCGGGATCGTCATTTTCTTCGAGGCCGCAGAGGCCGGGAGCGGAAGAGCGAAGAGCAGATATCCGAAAAGGAGCAGGGTGACGAGGAGCAGCCCGGCCGGGACGGTTTTTAATATAAGAACAAAAAGAATGCGTCCGGGATGGATAGAACAAGAAGGAGATGGCGTTGAGGGACCGGAGGGGGTCATCCTCGCAAGAGGGAAGGGGCGGTCCCGGCATAGACCGCTTTGGCTTCTCCGACCGTATAAAGGGAGCCGGTGATCACAAGGGTGTCCGAAGGGGTCAAGAGCGACTCGACATGGGCGATCGCATCGGGAATCTGTTCTCGAATCGTCGCGTGCAGTGACGGAGGAAGGGAGGCGATCAGCAGGTCGGGTTCGGCGGCCCGTTCGATCTCGGGACGGGTCAAGACAATTTCGTCGGCCCACGGAAGCAAGGGGGAGAGAATTTCGGAGATATTTTTGTCGCGCATAATTCCGACGATCAGCCAATGTCTTCCGCGGCGCTCCGGATCGACCCCGCTCAGAAAGTCGGCCAACGCCCGCGCGCCGGCGGGATTATGGGCGCCGTCGAGAAGAATCAGCGGCTCCTTCCGAATCATCTCCAATCGCCCCGACCATCGGACCCGCCGCACTCCTTCCAGAATCGCCTCTTCCGGGACGGCGATCCCCTGCTTCTGGAGCTGCTCAATCACCCCAATCGAGATGGCGGCGTTCCGGATCTGGTGCCGTCCCAACAGGGGCGAAGAGACAACCCGTTCTCGAACGCCGCGATAAATAAATCGGCTCGGACGCTCCCCTTCCACCGTGATCTCACGGTCGACCCGAATCAGCGGCGCCTCTTTCGATCGCGCTTCTTCTTCGAAGAGGGAGAGGACCTCGGGTTGAACGGCGCCCGTCACCAGCGGGGTGCGCAGTTTGATGATGCCTGCCTTCTCCGCGGCGATCTGGAGCACGGTCGTTCCCAAATAACGCTCGTGATCGAGATCGATCTGGGTGATGGCGCTGACCATCGGTGCAAGCAGGTTCGTGGCATCGAACCGGCCGCCCAAACCGACCTCAACGACCGCCAGGTCGATCTTCTGCTCGGCGAAGTAGAGAAAGGCGATCACGGTGGTGAATTCAAAAAAGGTGAGGGATGCTTGCAGCTCCGGCGCTTCCTGGGCAATCCGCGCCCGGATCAGGCCGGTCAAGCGGACGATCTCCCCTGCCGGAATCGGCTTGCCCGAGAGACGAATCCGCTCCGAAAAGTCAATCAAGTGGGGAGAGGTGTAGAGCCCGACACGGTATCCTCCCCGCTTCAGGACTTCGGCCACGGTCGCCGCCGTCGAGCCCTTGCCGTTTGTCCCGCCGATATGGACGGAACGATACTGTTTCTCCGGGTGACTGAGCAAGGAGAGAAGGCGTTCCATCCTCTCGAGGCCCGGCTGAATTCCGTGCCATTGAAGGCGGTAGAGATAATCAATTGCGTCGGCGTAAGGCATAATTCCCCGGCAGATTCGGCCTCTTTATTTATCATACTCAGGACGGAGAATTCAAGGAGAGATGGAGGGGGAGCACGCGTCGTCATTTATAAAGGTCAAGAACGATGGCATGGGGCATTGCCCCTACGCCCACTTGCTGCCTCAAGTTCGTGGGGTTTTACCCACGAACTGAGGCACGCGATCCACGTGATTGAGCTCTTCCTTCGGACAAACCCTCCCTCTATAGATGAAAACCGAGATGAAAAACGCGGGAATCGTCTCCGTCAAATTGGCCCTACCCGCCGGGTGCCACAGGTGGAAGGATGCGAACTGCCGATGGGTTCGGCTGAACGCCCGCGCCATAGCGATAAACGAGATCCCCTCCCAGGAACCCGGTGGTCGCGAGCAGTCCCAGTCCGATCACTGCGACGATTAAATAGGCGATGTTTTTTCGATCTGAAGGACGGAACGCTCTCCACCACCGAATGAGCATCAGGGCAGCGAAGACGATCAGGGTTGCGATCGCGAAAGATTCGTGTCGGTCGATGGTCATTTCCGGGACGCCGATTTTTTTGGCTGCGTCTTCTCCCAAAAAGCCGGAGAGGGTTGCCGCCAGCCCGCCAAGCCACCCCAAAATCAGGAGCCAGAGCCCGGTTTGCCGGAACGATGCCCGCTTTGTGACTAGGGCGATCAGGTCGAAAAAAGACCGAAGTAAATAAAAGCGCAATCGGAAAGTGGACCAAGATGGGATGAATGGGATGATTCATGGGATCTCCTCCTCTATAGGCTGACCGGGTGATCCGGGGGCGGAACCGCCGCCCCCGGAACGCCGATCGATTAACCTTCGTTCTCTTCCTCGTGCTCCTCTTCGATCTCTCCTTTTCCGACCTTGAGAATCTGGCCCGATTGCGCATCGACCCTCACTTCAGTCCGAGCGTGATCGGGCCCGACGATGGCGACCTCATAGTGGAGCGGGCCGTCGTCTTCTTCGAGCTGCGCTTCTTGGACTGATCCGGGAACCCGGCCGAGCGCCGTTTGAATCGCCTCTTGAAGGGTGACCTTGGCCGCTCCGGACGGAATTGCTTCACCCGATTCGGCCGATTCTTTCCCCTCGTCTTCTCCTTTTTCTTTGGCTGTAGTGATTTCTTTTTTATTTTTTTCTTTGGTCTGCGGCTCGGCACGGGCGAATGCCCCCACCGCCAATCCGCCGACCAGCAGAACGGTTAGAACTGACAAAAGATATTTCATGGCGTTCCTCCTTGACTGGGTTAGGTCACACGCTCTCGTGACAACTTCACTCTATCAAGGGAACCTTACAGCAACCTTGCTGGAAAATGACATTTATGTAATGGAAGAAGGGGGGAATAAAGCAGCGGAGCGGGGTGCGGCCGGCAGGGAGAGGGTGAATCGTGAGCCGGCGCCGGGGCCGCTTGAAGCGGTGATCTTTCCTTCATGCGCTGTGACGATCGCTTTCACCAGACTGAGTCCGAGGCCGAGCCCCCGCTCGGAGCGGCTTCGATCCCCGCGATAGAGGCGGTCCCAGATCCGGTCGATCTCTTCCGGCGGGATGCCGATGCCGGTGTCTTTTACCTGGATGACGATCTCTTCTCCTTCCTGTGTTGCTTCCAAATCAACCCGTCCACCGCGAGCGGTATATTTGACGGCGTTGTCGATCAAATTGGCGAGGACCTGCCGCATCCGGGTCGGATCGACGATCGAGATTAATGTTGAAGGCGATTTCATTTCGATGACGATCCCCTTCTCCTCCGCAACGGGACGATAGAGATCCACCGCATCTTCCATTAAAGAAGCGAGATTTACCGGCGCCCGTTGAAGCGGCATCGTTCCGGTCTCGGCCTCGGAGATGTCCATCAAGGTGTTGAGCATCATGAGGATCTGCTCCGATTCTTCCAGGCAGGCGATCAACGCCTCCCGGTAGGCTTCTCGATCGAGATCATTGCGAAGCGCCATCTCGGCGACGGCGCGCAATCGGGTCATCGGCGTTCGGAGATCGTGGGCGACATTATCGAGCGACCCCTTCATTCCATTGATCAACGCCTCGATTTTACCGAGCATCTGATTAAAGAGTCGGCCCAATTCGTCGAGCTCGTCGCCGGTCGAGGTGACCGGGACGCGCCCCTCCATCCGTCCTTCTTCAATCGATTGAACGGTGGCGATGATATCGCGGATCGGCCGGAGCGCGCGGAGGGCAAAGAGGCTCCCGCCGACGGCGCCGAGCGCAACAATCGGGAAAGCGACCGCAAGAAAGATCCTCCGGAATCGCTCCAGGAGTTCCTCCCGCTCCTTGGTATTTTTCCCAACCTGGAGGACGACCCCGTCGGGCAGCTGAACCGACGCGATCTCCAATCGGTGATGGTCGTCCTTTTCCCGAAGGAGGATCCACTCCCCCTGTGGGGCCGCCGAGCCGGTTTCGAGCGACGAGAGGTCGAAGCGGGCCCACTCGCGGGGATGATTCAGAAAGAGCGTTTTGCGGTCGGGCCCGGCGATCCGGATGAAGAGCGGTCCCATTTGCCGAGCCGCCTCTTCAAGCCCGGCCCCTTCTTCCAGCGATTCCACCTCGCCGGAGTGGTATTCCTTCGCAAGCGTCTGAAGCGTCAGTCGGATTTCATCGTGATCTCTCTGTTTGATCGACTTTGAGACCAATAAGTAAGCGAGGCCGAAGAGAATTAAGGCGCTGAGGGTGAAGAGGATCGCATACCAAAATGAGAGGCGGACTCCGATTTTTTTTCGAAAACGATTAAGGCGACTTAAGGACATAGCCGACCCCTCGGAGGGTGTGGAGCATCTTGGCTGGAAAATCACGGTCGATCTTGCTCCGGAGGCGGTGGACCAGTACATCGACGACGTTCGTTTGAGGATCGAAGCTGTAGTTCCAGACATGTTCTAAGATCATCGTTTTTGAGACGATCCGACCGGGATTCCGCATGAGATATTCAAGGAGGGAGAGCTCCTTCGCCTGAAGCGCGATCTTCCGGCCGCCCCGCGTAACGTCGCGCGTGAGGAGGTCGAACGTGAGATCGCCCACGCTGAGACGGGTCGGCTCGGCGGCGCCGCTCGCACGGCGGATCAGCGCCTGGACCCGCGCCAACAGCTCCGAGAAGGCAAACGGTTTGATGAGGTAGTCATCCCCGCCGATCTGGAGCCCCTTGATCCGGTCATCGACCGAGCGCTTGGCGCTGAGCACCAAAATCGGCGTCGTGATCTTCTCTTTCCGAAGCGCTTCGATCAACGAGAGGCCGTCTCGTTTCGGAAGCATGACGTCGACGATCGCCGCATCATACGGCGCGCTCGCTCCGAGCTGAAGCCCCTCCTCCCCGTCGGCCGCAGGGTCGACGGCGAAGCCGGCCTCGCGAAGCCCCTTCTCGATAAATGAAGCGATCTTCGGATCATCTTCCACCACCAGGATGCGCATGAGATCATCTTATCGTGGAAGCGGCCGATCTGCAAGCTGCGGCGGAGCGTAGCGACAAATCTGCTAGACTCCGCCTTACCGTTTTGATATCGTTCTGGGATCTTACAGGTCACCGCTGGCAATCACTTCGAAAATCAGAGGGTCAGGAGAGAGAAGATCATGGGACAATTTCTGGATCGGATCATTCGGGCGGCGCGACTCGACGTCAATCTTTACGAAGAAGTCGAGGCCGATGAAAAGGCGATGGGGCAGGCGTTGTCGGTGGTCGTTCTCTCCAGCCTGGCGGCCGGAATCGGAAGCCTCGGCGAAGGGGGGATGGCCCGGCTGCTGACGGGAACGGTTGCGGCGCTCGTCGGCTGGTATGTTTGGGCCTTTCTGACCTATATGATCGGGACGAAAATTCTTCCGGAGCCGCAGACGAAATCGAGCCACGGGGAGCTGCTCCGGACGATCGGCTTCGCCAGCGCGCCGGGAATGATCCGGATCTTGGGCTTTTTCCCCCCTGTGACCGGTCTCATTTTTCTGGGCGCCTCGATCTGGATGCTCATCGCCATGATCGTGGCGGTACGGCAGGCGCTCGATTATCAGAGCACCCTGCGCGCGGTCGGCGTTTGCGTCATCGGCTGGCTGATCCAAATATTAATTTTGATTGTCGTCCTCGCTTTTGGCGGGGGTGTTGCCGGGTCGCCCTAGCGGGTCGGCTCTGGTTCGCCGGGAAGGAGCGCGGCGAGCCCTTCGCGATAGGAGGGGTAGGCGAGATCGAGTTTGAATTGCGCTTTCATCTTCTGGTTCCGGCAACGGCGGCTTGTGGCGGCGCTGTCCAGCGCCGCCCAGGTCGGTTCAAAGTCGGAGATCCCCAGCCGCGAGGCAAGGGCCTCGTAATACTCTTTTCGAAGGACCGGCTGATCGTCGGTAAGAAGATAACAGTCGCCGATTTTTCCGAAGAGAGGGGCCGCCATCAGGTGGGGAATCAGGTCTTCGAGGTGGATCAAATTCAAATAGCCGTTGGGATCTCCCCGGAGGACACTTTTGTTCAGGAGGCGATCGCGCCCCGGGAGCCGGTCCGGACCGTAGATCCCGGAGAGGCGGGTCAGGATCGCCGGGAACTGCCGCTCTTCAATGGCCGAAAAGAGGAGATCTTCGGTTTCGATCAGACGGATTCCGGAGGGATGTGCCGCCTGCCGCGGAGAAGATTCGTCGACCCAGGCGCCGCCGTAATCGCCATAAACCCCGGTGCTGCTGGTGTAGATAAACCGGGTTGGAACGGACTCACGAAAAGCGGCGAGGACATTTGCCATGGCGCGCGGCAAGGTTTCATCGTGCGACCCGGCGACCATGAAGTAAGTCCAGTCGGTTCGGGGCAGCACAAAGGGTGGTTTCAGCAGATCGACCAGGAGCGGTCGGATTCCTTCTTCTCTCAGGAAAGGAAGTTTTTCGGCGCGACGGGTCGTGCCGTAGACGGTCAGCCCTTTCTCAATCCACCCCCGGGCCAGCGCGATTCCGACATAGCCACAACCAATCAGCAGAACCGATCCGATCGCCCCCTCCTGAACCTGATTCCCGTTTGAAAGCAAAAACGTTTCAAAGGATAATGGTTTTAAGAAGGAGCGTCAACCCCGCTGCCCCCTACTGGGCGGAGATGCTCTTCACGAAGATCGATCCGTTCTCGATCCATGCGGCAAAAAGCTGCTGGCCCGCCGCAGCAAGCGAGACGGATGATGTGGTTGCGCCGGGGTTCTGATTCAACGGCTCCCCTTTCGGCGACCAAGTCGTTCCATCCCATTTCAAGACCGACGCTTTGGCCCCGCCGAATCCGACATACGGGGTGTCGCCGACGGCGGCCAAGGCGGGCTCGATTCCCTCTTTCGAGAGGGCTCCGCCGAGGGTCGTCCATTCTTTGCCGGTCCATTGTCGCACCCGGATGCCAAGGCCATCCTGCCGAAAGGCAAGGGTCGGAAGCTTTTGAACGAAGGCCAGAGAAAAGACCGACGGAAGATAAGAAAGCGGATCATTGGCCGGTCCGCCGTCTTGAATCCACCCGCTCCCCTCGTGGTGATAGAGGTCAAGCGTAATCCCATCGAAGGCGGCATTCTGAGAGATCACCGCCAAGGAGAGCTGCTCCCCGTTTGAGGCGATCTGATATTTTCTCGGATCGGGGGTGTCTGCATAATGGCTTCCGGCCCCACCCAGATTCAGCCAGCTTCCTTTCCACTGTTGAACCACGGTCGACGTGTAAGGGGTGTCGGAGCAAGCAGGATCCCAAGCCAATGTCGGAAGCCCCTGCCAGATTGCAAGGCTGGCATTCAGCGGGGCGCAACCGCTACCCGCGGGAGGTTCTTGAACCGCCACTGTGACCCAGCTGCCGGGATCTTTTCGCAGAACATAGGCCGATTTATTCGAATCAATCCCCTCCACCCATGAAAGATAGAGCGCTTGACCATCGGTCGTTAAAGTGGGGACGCTGGCTTCATTATTTAGATCTATATTAAGCGGCCCTTCGACGCGCCATTCGGTTCCGTTCCAGCCGGCGACATAGATCTTTTTTCCTTCGACCCAGGTTCCCTGTTCGAGCTGACCCTCTTTCCAGACCAAATAAGGCACTCCTTGAACCGTGGTCAGCATAGTCGCGAAGGCGGGACCTTCTTTAGAGGTATTAATATGACCTCCGACGGCCTTCCATTGACTCGCGGCGCTCGAACCGTTCTCCCCTCCGGTCGTCGGTCCCGGTCCAGGTGAAGGGGATGGAGGAGGATTATGCGTCGGCGCAGGTGCAGGAGGAGGCGCGGCTGCGCTTCCGGTGCCGACCGTCGGCGTCGAGGTGGGTGGCGGTCCGGCGTCGACAACACCGGGATCGGCCACCGTCGTCGCCGCAGGCGGCGCGGCGGGGGTGTCTGTTGAGCGAGTCGAGCCGGAGGCGTTGGAAGAAGCGACCGGTTGAGAAGTCTCTGCGGCCTGGGCCGTTGCATCTTTCGGGCTGCTGCCGCTTCCACATGACGCGAGAAAAGGAATAAATAGGATAAAAGCCACCATCAAAACAGTGCGCTGTTGATCGGTCTTCATTGTCACGCTCCTTCCTTGAAGTACTCCTTTTAGATAGTGCAACGTTTGTACCTGTAAAAGAGAGATCTACATGAGTATGGCCCCGCTTTATCCTCATTTGAGGTTGCAGTATTTTGCAGAATTGCAAAAAACTTTTACATGCAGGATGAACGGATGAGCTGGAGATGTGCAAGAAATTACCAATTATGTGGACTAGATTACTCTGAACCTTCTTCATGGGCATAAAGGATGCGGAATGTTATAATCCCTCGATGAGCGAAATCATTTGGTCCCCCTCGAAGGCAATGATCCGCCAGTCGAACGTCTGGCGGCTGATGCAGCGCCATCATCTCGCCGATCCGGAGGCGCTACGCCGCTGGTCGATTGAAGACATCGGCCGCTTTTGGGGCGCGGTCTCGGACGATTTGAACATGGTCTGGTCCCGCCCCTATCGTCAGGTCTATGATTCTTCCGACGGCTTCCCTTGGAGCCGATGGTTTATCGACGGCCGGACAAACCTGGTGACGAACTGTATCGATCGACATCTCCCCGCCCGCGCCGACGAAATCGCGCTGGTTTGGGAGGGAGAGAACGGCGAGGTCCGACGTTGGAGCTATGACCGACTGCAACGGGAGGTCTCCCGCTTGGCCGATGCGCTCCGTCGGGAGGGGATCGGATTAGGCGACACGGTCGGGATCTACATGCCGATGTCGCTCGAGATGGTGGCGGTCCTTTATGCCGCGTTTAAAATCGGAGCGATCTGCATCCCGATCTTCTCCGGGTTTGCCGCCACCCCGCTGGCGGCCCGCTTGGCCCACGCCGAGGCGAAAATTCTTTTTATCGCCGATGGAACATTGCGCCGGGGAAAGACGGTCGAGATCAAGCGCGCGGCCGATGCGGCCTCTCCTCAGATCCCAACCCTCCGCCGGCGGGTCGTGCTGCGGCGTCTGGGAAACCGGATCGACTGGGACCCCACGCGCGATTGCTGGTATGACGACTTCGTGGCGAACCGGTCGGAGAGGCTGCCGACGGAGCCGCTCGAGGCCGAATCGCCCGCGCTGATTCTCTACACTTCCGGCACGACCGGCGCCCCCAAGGGAACCGTCCACACCCACGGCGGCTCTCTGGTGCAGATCGGAAAAGAGCTCGCCTATCACTTTGACGTCAAGCCGGACGATCGTTTTTTCTGGCTGACCGATATCGGCTGGATGATGGGTCCCTGGATGATCATCGGCGTTCACCTGCAGGGGGGATGCGTCTTCCTTTTTGAAGGGGCGCCGGATTACCCGACGGCCGATCGCCTTTGGGAGATGGTTGATCGCCATCGGCTGACGCATCTCGGCCTCTCCCCGACCGCGATTCGTCTTCTGATCCGCACCGGGGATGCGCCGGTGGCCCGGCACGACCTCTCCTCTCTTCGGATGCTCGGATCGACCGGTGAGCCGTGGGATCCGGAGAGCTATCGCTGGTTTTTCGAAAAGGTCGGCCGAGGGGGGCTTCCGATCATGAACATCTCCGGCGGGACCGAGATCATCGGCTGCTTCCTCGCTCCGCTGCCGATCGAGTCGCTCAAAGTGTGCACGCTCGGCCACCCGGCGTTGGGAATGGATGTCGATGTGTTCGACGACGCCGGTCATCCAGTCCGCGGGAAGACGGGGCATCTGGTCTGCAAGCAGCCGGCGCCGTCGATGACGCGGGGGTTTTGGAAAGACAAAGAGCGATATCTTGCGACCTATTGGTCGCGGTGGCCGAACGTCTGGTTTCACGGCGACTGGGCGCGCGTCGATGAGGAGGGGTATTGGTTTCTTCAGGGTCGCTCGGACGACACGATGAAGGTCGCCGGCCGGCGTGTCGGTCCGGCCGAGATCGAATCGGTCCTAATCGGCCATCCTTCCGTCTCCGAAGCGGCGGCGATCGGCCTCCCCGATTCGGTCAAGGGAGAGGCGATCGTCTGCCTCGTGGTGGTGAAACCGGGCCATTCGGTTGATGAGGCGGCGCTCGCGGATCGGATCGTCGAGAAGATGGGGAAGACGCTCCGTCCCCGATCGATCCGGTTTGTCTCCGATCTCCCCAAGACCCGGTCAGCCAAGATCGTCCGAAGGGTAATTCGGGCGAAGCTCCTCGGCGCGCCGCTGGGGGATTTGACCTCCGTTGAAAATCCCGCCGCAATCGATGAGATTCCCTCTCTCTCCCAGGAAAAAAAGGGAGAGCCTCCCGCCGATGAATCGGTCCCACCCTGATCGTTTCTATTGAAAAAGCAGGTCTGGCAAGGTAAACTAACCCATCGATTTGAGTGATGAGGGTCTGTATGTCCGAAGAGTTCGTCAAAGTGGCGACGCTTGATGAGATCCCGACGGAGCGAGGGAAGGTGATCCAAGTGGAGGGAAAGGAGATCGCCCTCTTTCGATTGGATGGGAAGGTTTATGCGATCGACAACCTCTGCCTCCATGAAGGCGGACCGCTCGGGCATGGGCCGGTGAAAGACGGCATCGTCACCTGTCCGTGGCATCTCTGGCGGTTTGACGTCCGGACCGGCGCGATGGTCGAAGCCCCTTCGATGAGGGTGGACTGCTTCGCGGTGAAGCTCGAAGGGGATGAGGTCTATCTCGACGTCTCTTCGCTGACCTCTCCCCTTCGGCGAAACCAAACGATCCTTCGTCGACTCGCTGCCGGTGAAACGGCGGAAGCGTTGGCCAACGAGTATTCGATGATTCCGGAAGAAATTGAACGGATCGCACGGCAGAGCCGGATCGGCGAGCGGCTGATCTGGCTGGGCGAGCTCTTTATGCGCCAAGGGGCGATTTACAGCCAAGACCTGCTTCGGATTCCATACCGTGATCTCGAAGGAATTTCATATGGAGCGCAGGAGAAGCTCGACGAATTGATTGAGCTGCTTTGAGCGCGCAAGCGCGTAAGAATCGTGTAAGAAAGAAGAAGGAGAACGAATGTCCGGAAAGAGAGAACCCCTTCCGGTGCGAGGGCTCCGGCACCTGGCGCTGCGGGTGAGCAACATGGAGACGTCGCGCCGGTTTTATCAAGAGACCCTCGGCATGGAGGTTGTCTGGGCGCCTGATCGGGAGAATATTTATCTGAGCTTCGGCGCAGACAACCTCGCGCTGCATCAGACGCCGCCGGAAGGGATGTTTGCACCGGAGGCCGAACAGCGTCTCGATCATTTTGGATTGATCGCCGAGAATGAGGCGGCGGTCGATACGGCGTTTCAGCGGATGGAAGCGGCGGGCGTTCCGATCATCAAGCCGCTCAAGCGACATCGGGACGGAAGTTATTCATTCTACATGGCCGATCCGGACGGAAATGTGATTCAAGTCCTCTATGAGCCGCATATCAGCCGGCTTTTTTAAAGGGAATTTGTGAAGAAATTCTTTTTCTGTATTTTCTTCTCTTGACCTATCTTTAAAATCAGGATATATTTCCTCGATCCTTATGTGGTGGGAGGGTATCGGGGCCCCCTCCCGACTGAGTAGCGCATCAGTCTTGAGAGAAGATGTGTGGCCCGTTCGTGGTGACGGCCGAGGAGTTCGTGTCCCGGCGTGAACGTTGGATGAAGCGTACTTCTATCTGATAAGGAGGATGAACGTATGGCAAAAGCCATGACCAAGTCTCAGATCGCCGACCAGCTCTCGAAGAAAACCGGTCTTGCCAAAAAAGTGGCGGTTCAATTTCTGGATGAACTCGCATCGCTTGCATATCGGGAGGCAAAAAACAGCTTTACCCTCCCCGGCCTCGGGAAGCTTGTTCTTGTGAATCGCAAGGCGAGGATGGGACGCAACCCCCAGACAGGCGAGGCGATTAAGATACCGGCGAAGCGTGTGGTGAAGTTCCGCGTTGCAAAGGCGGCAAAGGACTCCATCCTGGGGAAGAAATAGGAATACGGAATTTCCTTCGATCCAATTTTGAAGGGATCTTTATAAAAGGGGCGCGGCATTGAAATACCGCGCCCCTTTTTATTTGAGGAATTTAAAATTCAGAATAGAAAGATCTAGAAAAAATGGACTGTAATAGAAGCGAAGATTATCCCTCCGCCTTGGCTTTCTGGACCGCCTCGGTCAGAAGCGGAAGAATTTCGAAGACATCGCCGACAATACCGTAATTGGCAAGTTTGAAGATCGGCGCATTCGGGTCTTTGTTGATTGCAACAATATATTTGGAAGAGGACATTCCCGCTTGATGCTGAATGGCCCCGGAGATGCCGCAGGCAATGTAGAGCAAGGGAGAGACGGTCTTCCCGGTCAAACCGACCTGATAGGCATGCGGTTTCCATCCGGCATCGACGGCGGCGCGAGAGGCGCCGACCGCCGCGCCGAGCGCTTCCGCGAGCGCTTCCACCAGCTTGAAGTTTTCCGGCGCTTTCAATCCCCGTCCTCCCGACACGATGATTTGGGCTTCGGTCAATTCTATTTTTGATCCGGCCGAGGCCAGAAGCTCCTTCACCTTGGCCGTTAACTGTGCGAGGTCGATCGATGGGGCCACCCGCTCGATCACCGGCTGGCGGGATCCATCGGGTGCGTTTGCGGGGAAGACATTCGGTCGGAGGGTCGCCACCTGAAAGGAGGCTTGCCGGCTGACGACCTTTGAGAGAAGTTTCCCGCCATAGATCGGCCGGGTTGCAGAAGCGATCCCTCCGGCGCCGACCTCCAGGGCAATACAATCTCCGATGAACGGGCCCTTTAGTTTGGCCGCCAGCTTGGGGCCGAGGTCTTTTCCCATTGCCGTTGCCCCCATCAAGAGGAGGGTGGCGTCGCTCCGTTTTGCAACATCGGCGACAATGGAAGCATATCCCTCTGAGGAGTAGAGCCGCAGCTCGGGCGCTTCCGCCAGGTAGACTTTGTCGGCGCCGCCGGCGGCGAGGGCTTTTGCCTCGGAGGCGACTTGATCGCCGATTAAAACGGCACCGACCTCCCCGCCCGCCTGGGTGATGAGCCGCTTGGCGGCGGCGAGCGCTTCCAAGCCGACCCGTTTGACCTTTCCTTCTCTTTGCTCCGCAAAGACCAAAATGCCTGGCATAATTCCTCCCCAAATAAAGGAGACAGAAGTCAGAATTCAGCTCTCCGACCGATAACGTTTTTCTTCTGACCCCCGACTTCCGTCTTCTTCTCTCTTCCGCCCCTTCTTCACGGTTCCTTAAATTTATCGAGCGTCGCCTCGATCTGATTCCGATTCAAGCAGTCTTTATAGTAAACGAATTCTTCTTTTAAAGTCTGCATGGTGGAGTGGTACCCGTATCGGAGGACCTGAACGCGGCTGTTGTAGCTGATCGCATGGTGCGCGAACATAAACGCCTCCGACGGCTTCGGTTGGGTCAGAATAAATTGCTTGGTCGGATGTTCGAAGATGTAGCGTTTCATCGCCAGGTACATCCGGGTCGAAGTGTTGACCCGCATCGCCTGATCATAAATATAGGAAAGCCCTTTGTCCTTGATTCCGACGCTCTGACCATCGGCCGAGAGCGAGGGGAGGCGGACATGGTTTCGATCGTTGACGATGTATTGAATCGGATTGATCACCCACATCATCTCGGCGCCGTGGTTCATCGCGATGTCCATATAGGCAACCCTTCCAACCCCGCCGTCGATATAATCTTTTCCGTTAATATGGACCGGCTGAAAAAGGATCGGCATGGCGGCGGAGGCGATGACGGCCTGAGAAATCGGAATGCCGGCAAACTCTCCTTCTCCGAACACATCATATCGGCCCAGATCGACGTCGACCGCGGGAATATAAAGCTCTTTCTTCAATTTCCGGAAATCATTGGTGTACCCCTCTTGGGAGAAGAAATTCGAGAGATAGAGATCAAAGTTTTTCAAGGTAAAGATCCCTGAAGGAAGGCTCTCCTGCAGGAGGTCTAAGAGATCCAAAATCGAAACGGGGCGACCGCTTCGGATGTAATATCGACCGATCTGATACAGGGATTTCAGGAACTTTTTGAGGATATGGAAGGTCTCTTGATAGCCGAAGCTGTAGATGTCCCGCCGGGCGAAGTTATACGGCGTTTTCCGATCGTTCTTAATATCCTCATAAATGGATCGAGGCCGGACGCCATTGGCAATGAGCGCGGCGACGGCGGCCCCGGCGCTGGTGCCGACATAAATATCGAAATCATTGACCGAGAAGCCGTCAAAGAAATCATCCAGCGCCGTCAAGCATCCGATTTCATACATCCAGCCGGGAATCCCCCCGCCGGCAAGGACAAGCGCCCGTTTTGCCCGTGGACTTTTCCCTTCTAACCCGGCCTGAGAATCGGGACCATTTTCTTGTATCATATGTTTTTACCAAAGCGACCGAGGTTAGAGAACTTTAACCTCTTCCCGCAGCAGCCGAATCAGCTCCGCCACCGCTTGGGCGGGCTCCCCTTCAATCACCTTCCCCGCCGAGCGAACGGCCGGAGATTCAATCCTCTCCACGATGAGCTTTGCTCCGCCGGCGCCGGCCTGGTTCGGATCGATGCCGAGATCGGCAAGCGACAGAACCGTCAGCGGCTTCTGCTTTGCCTTCATGATCCCCGGAAGCGAGGCATAGCGAGGCTCGTTCATCCCCTTCTGACAGGTGAAGATCGCGGGAAGCTTGACTTCAACGACCTCGATCGCCCCTTCAATCTGACGGTGGGCGACCGCCTGCTTTTTCTCGGCGTCGATTTCCAACCTGGCTACGGCGGCGACATGAGGGAGGCCCATCAGTTCGGCGACCTCGACCCCGACGGCGCCGAGGTCATCGTCAATCGCATGCTTTCCGAAAAAGATGACATCGTATGGATTCCGCTTCAACGCGGCGGCCAGAACGAGCGCCGTTGTATAAGTGTCTCCTCCTTCCAGCGCCGGATCTTTGATATGGATCGCTTGGTCGGCCCCGACCGCCAGACAATTCCGGAGTGCTTCGGCCGCCTTGTCGGGACCGGTGGTGATTGCGGTGACCTGGCCGACCTTCAGCCGCTCTTTGATTCGGAGCCCTTCTTCCAGACCGAATTCATCGTAAGGATTCACGATATAGGTGAGGCCGGTTCGATCGATATCTTTTCCGTCGGCGGAAGGTTTTACCTTCGACTCCGATGCCGGGACCTGCTTGATGCAGACTGCAATATTCATCCAATCTCCTTATAGACAGCTTGAATTCTATCCGACGGTTTCGACCGTTCCCTCGCGGTAGGGATCTGGAAATCCTTCCGGGAAAGCGCCGGGCGCCAGCGTCGCGATCTGAGGTCGTTTCGTCGGCCAGACAGACTCTTCCATCAGTCTCCCCTGATAAACCGGGCAAGCCGCCACGAGGCGCCGTTCAGTTAAATCAAGCGTCAGCGACGTGCATCCGGTCACCAGGCCGGTTCGAAAGCGTTGCGCGACGCGTGCCGCCAACGCAGCGGCCCGGTCCGATTCGGCGAAGAGGACGATCTCCGGCCGTTTTGTCTCGATCAGCGCGGCAATCTGTTCTGCTTCAGATGAAAGGTCTTCTGCGGGTGAAAGGGTGGAAGGGAGAGCGGTTTTGAGAACGAGGTCGGCGCCGTAGGAAAAGATCTCTTTTCCTTCATCCGAAGGAAACGGCTGGGGATAGACCATGACCCAGACGCCGAGTTGGTCCGCCAATTCTCTCCCCTTTCCAAAAAGTTCTCTTGACGCTGCGGTGAGCCGGCCTGATTCGGTCTCCGCAATAATCAAAATGTTCGTCCAGATAACCTCGTTCCTGATATCACTCATGAGTATATCACCTTCCGATCGGTCGTCAATTTCTCAGCGCATGGACCTTAAGTCTAGCCGCTCTCCGGCAGGAAAGAGCGTGTGCGCGCGATGCCGGAGGCAGCAGGGCCGACCTCCTCGGTGGCCAGGTTGAGATCGGCGGGGGTCCACTTCAACACCTCTCGCTTTGCGGCCTTCATGATTTTAATGGCATTGGCGATGCGGGGGGTGTTGCTGCCGGCGAGAACGGAGGCGAGAAGTGGAAGAGAGACCTTGAGGGGTCCCGGACGATCCTCGGTGGTGATCTGAAGACGTCCTTCGTTGAAGGTGATTCCGGAGACCGACACCACCGACGGGATCTTCATCTCCTCGGCGACGCGATGCCCGACGATGCCGGCGCCGGAGAGGGTTAAATCGGCCTTTAACTTGGAAACCGCCCGCGCAAGCGCGACGGCGACGGCGACATCATCCCCGCCTTGAAATGCGGGATCCGAGAGGAGGACCGCTTGGTCCGCCTCGAGTGCGAGGGTTTCTTTGAGAATCGATTCGCAGTCGGAGGGGGCCAGCATAAGGGTAGTGACCGTCACCTTCCCTGCGGCTGCATTCCATTGCCCCCCCTTCTCTCGGATTTGAAGGGCGAATTCGAGGGCATTTCGGTCGGAGGGATCCATGATTCGGGGCCCCTTTTCAAAGAGGGTTGCCTGGCTCTTGCTCAGGCTTGCTTTGCCGAGGTCCGGGATTGGATTAATGAGAACGACAATTTGAACAGCCATAGGCGGGGTCGGAGTCGCTCCTCAGAACCCTCCTTTTTTGATCACATCTTCTGCGATGACAAGCCGTTGAATTTCATTGGTCCCTTCGAAGATCCGGTTGATCCGAGAGTCGCGGTAGGCCCGTTCCACCGGGTGTTCTCCCATGAATCCATTGCCGCCGTGGATTTGGACCGCTTTGTCGACGATCCGGTCGAGCGCTTCAGTGCAGAACAGTTTACAGATCGCTCCTTCGCGCGGGATCTTTTTCCCCTGATCATACATCCAGGCGGTTCGATAAACGACCGACTCCATCAGATAGGTCTCCGCGCTCATCTCGGCGATCATGAACTGGATCGCTTGGAATTGGGCGATCGGCTGGCCGAAGGCGACCCGTTTCTTGGCGAAGTCGACCGACATGGCGATCATCTCCTTGGCGCCGCCAATGCAGCCTGCGGCCAGCGAGAGGCGCGACTCGTCCAGCGTCTGCATCGCGATGACGAACCCTTTTCCAATTTCTCCCAGGATGTTCTCTTTCGGAACCCGAACCTCCTGGAAAACCAGCTCCGCCGTCGCCGAGCCGCGCAGCCCCATTTTGTCCTCGATCCGATGGGCGGAGAATCCCGGCGTGTTTGTCTCGACGATGAAGGCGGTGATTCCTCCGCGGGCTTTCAGCGCCGGATCGGTGACGGCGTAGACGACGACGATGTCGGCGATGTCGCCGTTGGTGATCCAGAGCTTCGTTCCGTTCAAAATATAATGATCTCCGTCGCGCTTGGCGGAAAGCTGGATATTCGCCGCATCGGAGCCGGCGCCCGGCTCGGTGAGAGCGTAGGCGCCCATCTTTTGTCCCTGCGCCAGCGGGACGAGATATTTTTGCTTTTGCTCTTCGGTCCCACCCAAAAAGATGGAGGTTCCGGCGAGGCCGATATGGGCGCCGAAGGTGACCGTCGTCGAGGCGCAGCCGTGCGAGAGTTCTTCCAGAAGGATGCAGTAGCCCATCTCACCGAATCCGGCGCCGCCATATTGCTCCGGAAAAGGAATTCCGCAGAGTCCGAGCTCCGCCCCTTTTTTGAAGATCTCTTTGACCAGGTCGACGTTGTGCTCTTTATCGATCCGCTGCGCGATCGGTTTGATCTCGTTGTCGGTAAACTTCCGAACCATATCGCGGAGCATCACCTGTTCTTCGGTAAAGTTGAATTCCATTTCTCCTCCAGTGGAAGGATTGGCAATCTGTTGTCATTCCTATTTGTCTTGGAATTTGGGCTGGCGTTTTTCGAGAAAGGCCGAGATCCCTTCCTTCATATCGCTTGTCTCACAGATCTGCCCGAAGAGGTTCGCCTCCAAGGCGAGCCCTTGCGAGAGCGGTTGCGTAAGCCCCTCCTGAATGGCGACCATCGCCGCCGCAACGGCCTTTTTCCCCTTCGACGCAATCTTTTTGGCGAGTCCCACCGCCTGTTTCAACACTTCTCCCTCCGGAACGACTTTGTTCACCAGCCCAAGCGCTTTTGCCTCCTGGGCGTTAATCATGTCGCCGGTGAGGATGATTTCAATCGCTTTCGCCCGTCCCACGAGCCGCGTGAGGCGTTGCGTTCCTCCGAACCCCGGGATGATTCCCAAGTTAATCTCCGGCTGGCCCATCCGCGCCCGATCGCCGGCGATCCGCATATGACATGCCATCGCCAGCTCCATTCCCCCGCCCAGACAGAAGCCGGTGATGGCGGCGATGACCGGCTTTTGCATCTGCTCAATCTTGTTGAAAACGCCCTGGCCCATCAGCGCCAGCGCCTCCCCCTTCTGAGATGAGGAGATGGAGGCGATCTCCTTGATGTCGGCTCCTGCGACGAAGAGGGTTCCCGACCCGTTTAGAATGAGAACTTTCACCTCCTCATTTTCGGACAGCTCGCCGATGACCTTATCCAATTCGGTCATCAGTGGAATCGTCAGAACGTTCGCCGGAGGATTGCTGAGGGTCACTGTCGCAACACGATCTTCTACGGTGTAATTGACGAACTGGTTCGCCAAGGTCTCCTCCTATTTTTAAGTGGGGGCCCATCCGGCCAGTGACAAAGAAAGGGTCCTCCGATGCCCCCACACCCCGCGGCTCGGACAGGCACCGCCTGATCCTCGCCTTTGTTGTTCTCGAATCTGGAGTTCAAAAAGTCCGATTCCTAAAAAAAGTCTGAAAGGACCGTCCAACCCGCGCTCGCTCTGGCAGAGCCCATCGCTCGTTCCTGCTAGTAAGTGAAAAACCCCTTTCCTGTTTTTACGCCGAGGTAGCCGCCCATTGCCATTCGCTTGAGCATCGGCGCCGGCCAGAAGCGCGGTCCGAGTTCCTTTGTCAGCGCTTGCAATTCGGAGAGGACAACGTCGATTCCGATCTGATCGGCGTAATGCAGCGGTCCTCCCTTGGCCTGCGGAAAGCCGGTTCCCGCCATCATGGCGATATCGATGTCGCCCGCCGTTGCCACCCCTTCTTGCAAGGAGATCACCGCTTCATTGATCATCGGCATGATCAACCGGTTGACCGAAAAGCGGGTCCCCTTTTTTCCGGTCTGCTTCTGAATTTTCGAGACGATTCCTTCCAGGTCCCCTTTCTTTTCCTCGCTATACTGGTAGAACCCTGCGCCTCCTTTGGTTCCATACCGGCCTGTTTGATATAATTCCTTCAGAATCTCGGCTGGGGTCACGCGCGGACCGTAGGCGTCATACAAGATGTCTGCGACCTTTACAGCGACATCGATTCCAATCAGGTCGGAAAGGGTGAAGGGGCCCATCGGCATGCCGAAAGCGACGATCGCCTCGTCGATTTCCTTCGCCGGCGCCGATCCCTCCTGCAGCGCCAGCGCCGCTTCGTTCAAATAGGGCATGAGGAGACGATTGACCAAAAAGCCGGCGCACTCTTGGACCCGGATCGGAATCTTTCGGAGGCTCTCGGTAAAAGCGACCACATCGTCGATCGTATCTTGCGACGTGCCGAGTCCGGGGATCACTTCCACGAGCTTCATCGCCGGGGCGGGATTAAAGAAGTGCATCCCGATCACCTTCTCCGGCTTCTTTGTCGCGGCCGCGATCGCCGAGATCGGCAGTGAGGAGGTATTGCTGGCGAAGATCGTGCTCTCGGGACAATTCTTCTCCAATTCTTGGAAGAGCTTTCGTTTTACGTCGAGGTCTTCGAAGATCGCTTCAATGACGATATCGACGTCGGAGAATCCGGAATAGTCGGTGGCGCCGGTGACGAGCATCATTTTCTGATCGAGCTCAGAGGCGGTCATCTTCCCCTTGTCAACCCGGCTTTGATATATTTTTCGGATTTCGTTCACTCCTTTGTCGACCGACTTTTGATCGACATCTTTCAAAATAACCGGAAGCCCGGAGTAACTGATTACCTGAGCGATCCCCGATCCCATAATTCCCGCGCCGATCACCGCTGCTTTGTAGATGTACATGAGTGCACTCCGAAATGAAGGTGTCCGTTTTTCAGCTCAACGAGGTTCCGTTTTCGGCTGACGGCTGAAAGCGGATCGCTGTCTTCTTATTTTCTCTCCAGCACCATGGCCGAGCCGATTCCGCCGCCGACGCAGAGGGAGGCGACGCCGAGGGAGAGATTCCGGCGCTTCATCTCCTTCAGAACGGTAATGATCAGCCGCGTGCCGCTCATCCCGACCGGATGTCCGAGCGCAATCGCTCCGCCGTTGACGTTCGTAATCTCCCGTTTCAGGCCGAGCGCCCGCTCGACCGCGAGGTATTGGATCGCGAAGGCTTCATTCACCTCGACCAGTTGAATGTCCGAGAGGGAGAGATTTGCTTTTTTGAGCGCCTTCGGAATGGCGAGCGCCGGACCGATTCCCATCCGCTCCGGCTCGACGCCGACGGAAGCATACGACCGGATATAGCCAAGCGGTTCCAATTTGAGTTCTTGCGCCTTCTCCTTTGACATGATTAACAGGGCTGCCGCACCGTCGCTGATCGGACAGGCGTTGCCGGGTGTCACCGTTCCTCCCTCTTTAAAGATCGTCGGGTAGAGAGAGAGCATCTGCTCGCTGAGGGCGACGTTGATCCCTTCGTCTTGTGCAAAAAGCTCCGGCGTGACCTCTTTGCCGGCGACCCTCTTCGGAATCGAGACCGGGACGATCTCTTCCTTGAATCTTCCTTCGCGGGTAGCACGGAAGGCCTTCTTATGGCTCTCCACGGCGTATTTGTCTTGCTCTTGCCGGGAGATTTTGAATTCTTCGGCGAGGTTCTCCGCGGTATGGCCCATGATCTGTCCGCAGAAGCCGTCGGTCAAGCCTTCCCAGATCGAGTCGATCATCATCGAGTGTTTCAGCCGATGGCCAAAGCGCATATCGCGCGAGACGAACGGCGCCAAACTCATGTTCTCCACCCCGCCGGCGATCTGGATGTCGGCGTCATCGGAGAGAATGTTCTGACAGGCATTGACCACCGCCTGCAGTCCGGAAGCGCAATTTCGTGCGACGGTGTAGGCTGGTGTCGTAATCGGGATACCGGCCATGAGGCCAATGACACGGGCCAGATTGGTCGCGTCACTGTATTGGCCGACGCAGCCGAAAATCACCTCCTCGATGCGGGCCGGGTCGACGTGGGTCCGCTTCAATACTTCTCGAACGACCAACTCCCCCATTTTTTGGTTTGTGATTTCTTTTAGCGCCCCGCCGAGATTTCCGATCGGTGTTCGGACGCCGTCAATAATGGCGATCTCTTTCATTTGGACTCCTTCGCATTCAGTGTCCCGCCCTGTAATTTTTTTGTCTCTTCGTCGATTAAAATTCGCCGAAGGACTTTACCAATAATCGTCTTCGGAAGCTCTTCCCGGAATTCGATCTCTTGAGGAACTTTAAATTTGGAAAGCTCGATCCGGCAGAATTTGAGAATCTCTTCAGCGGTGGCGCGCTCCCCTTCTTTAAGAACCAGATAGGCTTTGATCCGCTCTCCGGCGAAGGGATCGGGAAGTCCGACGACCACTGCTTCTTTCACTTTCGGATGTCGAAAGAGGACCTCTTCAACCTCGCGCGGGTAGACATTCTCCCCCCTGCTCTTAATCATATCCTTTTTTCGGTCGACGATAAAGAAGTAGCCCTCTTCATCCATCGTCGCCATGTCGCCGGTATGGAGCCATCCGTTTCGCAGAACTGCGGCCGATTCCTCCGGCTTCTTCCAATATCCCTGCATCACCTGGGGACCTCGGACGACCAACTCTCCGACCTCTCCGACCGAGAGCGTTTTCGTGCCGGTTTCGAGGTCGACCACTTTCGCATCGGTATCTGGGAAGGGCAATCCGATGCTTCCCTCTTTGCGCTTGCCGTGAATGGGGTTTGCGTGGGTCACCGGCGATGCTTCCGAGAGGCCGTATCCTTCTACGAGTTTTCCGCCGGTTAAACTCTCGAATTGTCGCTGAACCTCAACATGGAGCGGACCGGCTCCGGAGATGCAGACCCGAATCGAGGAGAGGTCGTATTCCTTTACTTTCGAAAAATTGTTGATGGCGACATACATTGCTTGGACACCCATGAAGATTGTTGCGCGTGTTTTTTGAATGGTATGGAGGACATCTTTTGTGATGAATCGTGGGAGCAGAACCAGCGTCGTTCCAAGATAAATCGACAAGTTCATACAGGCCGACATCCCATAGACATGAAAGAACGGAATAACGGCGAGCAGAACCTCATTCCCCTCTCTGAGGATCGGCATCCAGTGACGACACTGCACCGTATTGGCAACCAGATTCTGATGAGTCAGCATGACCCCCTTCGGAATCCCGGTCGTTCCGCCGGTGTATTGGAGCAGCGCTAAGTCTGTTGCGGAGACAGGAACTTCCGGTGGGGTCGAGGAAGCCTGATCCATCATCTTCATCATATCGTATATCGGAGGGCGCTTTTCGATATGAATCCATTGGCCCTCTTTTCGTGCCTTGATCGGATAGAGGAGGCTCAACAGCCAAGGGAGCTTGTCGCGAACGGAGGTTAAAATGATATTTTTGAGCGCGGTCTTTTTGCAGATCCTCTCAATGCGTGGATAGAAAAAATCGAGTGCAACGATGGTCTCAGCCCCTGAATCGGAGAGCTGAATCTCGAGCTCGCGCTCCACATAAAGCGGATTTGTCATGACAACCAAGGCGCCAACCTTCAGCGCGCCATAATAAGCGATGACGCACTGCGGAAGGTTCGGCAGCATGACCGCAACGCGGTCTCCCTTTCGAACGCCGAGCTTGAGGAGCGCCTGTGCGAAGCGATTGGTTTCCGCGTCGAGCTCGCGATAGGTCATCCCCTTTCCATAAAAGAGGACGGCGTTTTGTTCCGGATGTTTTTGTGCCGAATCGATTAAGAGTTGATGAAGGGGGACCGGTGGGTACTGCAAGTGCGGGGGAACAGCAGATTCATAATACTTCAACCAAGGGCGATCCATGGCCCAGCCTCTTTCGCCGATGATATTGTGAGGGGAGAAGTAACTGTTTCATTCGAATAATTCATAACTTGTAGAACGACAACAATGATTAAAACTTTACCCGATTGCCGAATGGATGTCAAGGCAACGAGGAGAGCCGAGAGGCTCTCCTCGACTTAGGAAAATAGAGGGTGAAGGTAAGGTTTACTGAAGCCGTTTTACATACAGTTGAGAATTGGTTGAATTACTTTGTTGACACAAATTAGTTGCACAGGCGCCTGTCTCTACCCATGCAACATAGGGGGTACCGGCTGAAAAAGCGATAGCTGAGCTCATCGATGCGGCTGAGCCTGCGCCTCCCGTCATATTCAACGGACCGCTTCCTTCGGTAATCCACTGAGTCCCATTCCATCGCTTTACAAAGAGGAAAGGAGGATTAGTGGGAGAGGTGGACGTGGTATCCGCATAAACGAGATAAGGAACCTGAGTTGATGTAGCTGTTCCCTTTACCGGCGTGTTCGACGCAGACTGCGCCGAACTCGATATAACCTCCGCAGAGCCAAAACCGCCGCCGGTATCTTTTCGAAGATAGACTTTTCCGGGTTCATGCCAGGCTAGGTGCAAAATGCCATTGATATATGCAAGCGATGGATTGTTTGGGTTGGATGGGTCAATAGGACCCCCAAATTTCAGTGAGGTCGGGTTTGATGGAGTCCATACGGAAGGATTGGACGAATCCCAGGTCTTTACGTAAAGTTGGCAATCAGGTGTATTGGCCACACATTCCGACCAAGCTGCTTTGACGGTCGTACCACTGACTGCGATTGAGGGATTGGACCCTTCGGCCGCAGCAGAAGCGCCGAACCTATCTTGATTCACATTGAGGCTGGCGCCGTCTAAAATCCAATTTTGTCCGGCCAGATGTTTGACATAAATTTGAGTTATTCCAGATATGTCTTTTTCCGCCCAGATAACATAAGGAGTATTATCGGCTGTGAAGGCGATCATGCTTTTTTCAGCTTTGTTGGTGCTGATTGTATCTCCAATAGGAGAGCTCCATGTGCTGCTGATGTTCTTCTTAACGAGGACATTACAGTTGCTCCCAGCACATTCAATATATGTAAGATACAATCCAGGCGGTGAAGCGTTATCTAACGCCAGGGACGGATTTTGTCCGGTAGTGCCAGCACTGTTTATTGAAACAGGCGTCGACCATTTGGTAGTCTCATTAAAGGAACGAACATAAACATTCGACGCTTCCTGCCATGCTACAAAAGGGGTACTTCCGGCAATAGCAATGGAGGGACTGGTGGCATCTTTGTCGCAGGTCTTAGTCAGAGTACCCGTACAGATCGCATTGAGACTTCCTCCGAGCGAGACAAAGTTTCCGGGAGTGGTTGCAGATTTCTGGGCTGTGTTGCTGTCAATGAGATCCACGAGATCTTTTGCCCGGACCGTAAAGTAATACAGTGTATTGCTGGTTAATCCGGTCACTCCATAAGTGAGCGTTCCGGCTGTACCTTCATAAAGGACAACACTGCTTCCTGTCTGGGGGAAAGGATCGGTATTGCAGGCGGTTGAAGAGGTCGATTGACAGATGAGATACCGGATTTGATTTGTCGGGGTTGCATTATCGGTAGCGGCATTCCATGAGAGCGAGATGGAGGTGGTGCTCGTTGCCTGAGCGACCAGTTGCGGATCATTTCCAGAAAAAGAAGGTGGAATACTGTCAATCGCGGCTCCGGTGCTGAATGACCACTGATAAAGATCGGTCATTTTATTCCCTGCCAGATCCTCAATGTTTGTTGTAAGTGTTACGGAATAAGTTGTATTGATGTTTAGGTTAGAATCAGGTTTAAAGGTGACGGTCTTTGTGTCAGGAATGTAACTGATCGTTCCGGAAACGGATGCCACTCCCGACGTTCCGAGTATTTTGACAATGAAGTTATTTGAGAAGGTATTTGAATCAATCGCCTCACTGAAGGTGGCCGTAATGATTGAATTGGGCGCAACCTGTGTGTCTCCATTGGCCGGCGCGGTTGAGGAAACGGTCGGAGATGTTGTGTCAGTGTTGGGGACTTGGGTTGATTCGGATTTGCGTCCGCCTCCCCCACCACAGTTTATCACGATCATAGTCAAAGCAATGGTCAGACACCATTGGACTATTTTAAATGGATAATTTCGTTTCCTCACAAAATCCTCCGCCGGAATAAAAGGAAGCTTGTTTTAGGTTACCACAGGCGGGGTCTTTGTCAACTTTTGTGAGTTCGCTAATTAAAAGAGGAAATGAAAAATAGTTATTTCGGCTCGTTTCTTCTTAATCCCCTCAACCGAAGGACAAAAAAAGAGGAGAGATCGCTTGATCTCTCCTCTTTCGCGATGACAATATCTGAAAACTCTCTATGGTACGAGAGGGAAATCCAACGTTTCTCCGACAATCGAACCAGCGGCAGTTCCGATGCTCCGCTCCGTTTGTGTTCTCCCATTGGGATATTGCGCGGAGACGGCGGCAGCTGTACCCTGATAAACAAAGCTTCCGCTGATGTTCTGGGTAAACGATCCACTGCCGGTCCCAGACTGATCTGGGTCAGACAGCGTCTGGCTCCAGGTGACAGTCAGGCTGCTGGGGCCGACCGCGGCATCATTCGAGGAGGGATTCCCTCCAGTCGTTGCCCAACTGGCATTGACAACTACAAGTTGATCGCCCGTTCCCGGCGCAACTTGTGTTCCAGCGCCAGTCGTTTTAACAGCCGTGACTTGCCGAATATTATCAGAACCTGTCACGATACTTGCTGTCGCGCTGGAGGTAAGGAAATTGAAGTTATTGGTAATATTAAATCCGGTATGGGCAGCATCTTTTTGCGTTCCGGTAATTTGGCAGTCAGTTGCCCCACCCGCGCAGAAATCAGCGACGAATTGAGTGTTCATGTTAAGACCTGCGCCACCGGCAACCAAGGTGTTATTAACACTATTAACGCCAGAGAGAAGGGTGCTTTGGCCTTGAGATGCTGGATCAAACCGCAGATCGCCGCAGTTTAAACCGGCCAATGACGCATTGGTGACCTTCCCGCAGGCGGTTACGGCAATTGGAGTTCCACTTGCATCTTGTCCGGAGACAATGCCGAACATATTGTCCGTGATCGCACCAGGACCGAGGCTTGGGAAGACTGTCTTAAGGTTATCCGGGTCCAACAAAGCAAGAGCGCTGCTATCCTGAACGAGGGCACCACCGCAACTCCCATCTGCTTGCCGTGTTCCTCCTCTGCACGGATTAAATCCCGGATTTTGGTTGCTCCCATCTGATCGAAGATCGGTCAGCTGGGTGTTCATGTTGAAATCGACTGCCCGTGCTTGGGTTGCCGCCAGAGTCAAGATCCCAATCAGGAACACCGGCACCGTGAAGGCTTTTTTATTGATGATGTTCATGTTCGACCTCCCTAGATTCATAAATTATGGAATGGTTTCAACCGGTGATCCGCCGCCACCTGCACGGATTGTGAAGCTCTCGCCGTTTGGATATTGGGTGGCATTAAAGCTTGGGTTTGTCCCATTGTAAACGAAACTCCCCTGAAGGGTTTGGTCAAAGGTGCCACCGCCGACAAACTCTCCCTGAACGATGTGACTCCGCCAACTGACGGTGGGATTCCCACCCATTGTGCCAGCCGCATCGTTAGTTGTGCTCCAAGAGGTTGCCAAGCTAACAACCACTTCTGTCGAGGCATCAAAGGCAGTTGTTTCAATTAACGAATCCTGTCCGCAGACTCTTGGATTGGCGGTACTTCCCGCGGCACAAGAATCCGCAGTGGGTGCACCCACGATATTCGGCATATTTGCAGTATTCACTGGAACGGTAATGGCGCCGTTGGTAGGGTTCCAGACGAATCCGCTCTCCATTTGGGAGTGATGATGTGCTGCCGTACCGCTTCCAGAATCCATATCAATCGGTGTATTGACCGCCATTGCGCTGGTTAGATTGGTACCCGCTGTAGGAAGGGTTTGGCCTTCCAAGCTAGGATCCCACTTGCCGTCGCCGCAATTAAGACGGTCTGCGCCGAAAGAGGCACCGGAATTACATTGCAATATAAAGGCGCCAGTCGGTCGCTCGACTTTTCCAAACATGTTATCGGTCACGGCGCCTGGTCCGAGTTTGGGGAAGAGGGTGGTCAGATTCACCGCATCCAAAAGAGGCTCCGATCCTGCAGTGGCTCCAGAACAGGTGGTCGAATTGATTGTGGTTCCACCGCGACAGGGATCAAAACCGGGAGCAGTCGGCGTGCCGGCTGCCGCTCGAAGGTCGGTCGATTGAGTATTGCTGAAAAAATCATTCGACTGGGCGAAGGCGGCCTGGCATGACAAAGCCAGAATGCCGATTGCCGCTACAAGTAGCGCAATCTTTTTAGTGGATGTGTGATGGATGGTGTTCATTGGTTCCTCCTGATTAAAGGCGCTTGAAATCTTGCCTTAAAACTTACCTCCCTTATTTAACTATTATAAACACAAAAACTAAAAATGGTATAAAAAAATTAGGTAAAATATCCATATGGTATATACCTTCATGGGCTTGTAGACCCGGTGATGGTTCCAAATGAGGCGGCTGGACCCAATGGATAGCTTGTCGGGCCGGGTGCGGCTGCATCCCCGTTATAAATAAAATAACCCTCACTTACGTCGAGGAATCCATATCCACTCGCGACGCCTCGGCAACTGCCTGGGTCTGTGTTTGGGTTATATGTCCCCACGATTTTGCAAGGAGAATCCTCATAGTCCGAAAACCAGTGTACGCAAACCTTTCCCCCTGTTGTCTGAGCAACTCCATTAATCGGGCTGCCACAGGTGGCTCCTCCGGAGGAGGGTGTACCGGCAGGATCGACATTCTTTGTCGACCAAAAAAAAGCCCATTCTGCATGGGAAGGACCCGGTCCGTTCTCTGTTTGGGTCTCCTGAACAATACTCTGCTTAACACACGTTGTATCTCCTGTATCCGTTCGACAAACAACTCCCCTGCTGAATGAAAATTCATTATAGAGGCCATTCGGAATAGAGGTGAACGCTCCGCTTGTCCAATCGGTTCCAGTCGGAAACTGATTTGTAAATGCATGGGCAGAAGCATTGAAATCAATTTTATCGCAACCGGTTCCAGTATTATTTGCGCGTGGCGGATCGGTTGCGAGGACACAGGAGGTTCCAGAATTCGATGTTAGTGTCATTGTGTTAACACGTAACATCGTCTGGCTTGTTGGGAGCGTATTATTCCCAACGGGAATTGTCATACCCTGGGTTGTCGGATCATATCGCAAATAACCGCAGTTCAGACCGGATCGGATTCCCGGATCAATCGTGGAATCAAAGCTTCCGTCCGCGGCACTGTTTCCACACTTGCTGGGAGCGCGAGTTCCTCTGCCAAATGCGGGAGATCCCGCAGCCACTTCTGCATCTGTTCGTGTTGGGTCCGCAATGGCATTAAACATATTGTCTGTAACAGCACCCGGGCCGGTCGTCGCGAAGAGTGGACTTGCTTTTACTTCTAATTTAGAGTCATTTGTCGGATTGCTCGGTGTTCCGACACAGAGTGAGATGCAGACCTGCGGACCGACAAGACCGACCTGAGTCACATTCAGGCTAACATCTACCGTCGTTTGGCGGAGCAGGCCATTGCCGTCGCAACTGGTTCCCCCAATGGTTGATCCATTACAGGGATTAAATCCTGGACAATTTAGGCAGTCATTCCCACCGCCTGAGTTTTTGTAGCGGCTGTTTGCAGTGGATGTCGCACTGAAGAAATCCTGGGTCTGAGCATACGAGAGTGGTTCTGAGAGAAAGAGGAGACAGAGAGCGCCGACTATTAAGTAGAACAATTTCATAATGTCGCCTTAGTTTCCGTCGATCCCGATGAAGAAGTTCGGATCTCCGCGTGTTTGACTTTCCCCGGTTGGAGCATTGACGGAGGGGAAAGTCTGATTACAGGTTGCCCAAACATTTCGATTACAGATCTGGAATGAACCGGCCATGGTTGAACTAAATGCAGCGGGTTGGTTCGGATCAATCGCTCCAGCGATATCGGGGTCGGTGACGTGTTGTGCCCAATTAATAGTTATGGTGGCTGGGACCGGATCGCTTCCTCCTCTGTAGGCCGCTGGCGTATGAGATTCTGTTAAGGACAATAGATTTCCAGTTCCTGGTTTAATGTTTGCGGCAGCGCAATCGTTGTTTCCTCCAACACCGGTTGATGATCCAACGCAATCAGGATTTGTCAGATGGAAGTAAGCTCCCATTTCGGTGTGCTGGTCGGGGAAACCCGTTTCAAGCTGCGTTTCCACGATGACCCCCATCACGCTACATGTCAGATCCGTAGTCGTTTGAACGGTAGCCAGTCTCGGATCTTTGCCGCAGTTGAAGGTCCCAGACGAGGGTGCACGTCTAAATGTAAAATCAGTAGAAAAACCGGTACCGATTCCAGCAAACATCAGAGGTCCCTGACAGACTGCTTTTAAGCTGGGATCGTTTGGGACCGTGACACCATATAGGGAAACAGTCGGACTCGTATATCCGCAAAAGCTGGTTCTGTCAGGTGTTTTGATGATCGGTGAACCTGCAGGACTTCCCCATTTGTCATAATCTGCAACTCCGTCTCCGTTCTGGTCTTTATCTTCTGATACTACCTCAAGCGAGAAAAATCGCCTGAGTGGAAAGTTGGAGGAGTGAAAGCTGTTAGATCCTTGAGGAATTTTCATCTCCTGTCGCGTAGGATTGTAGCGAAGGTTTCCACAGTTCTGGCCGGTTACCACGCCCGTATCGACCGCTGGATCTCCACAAAAGGTAGGGTCATTATCATCGGCTGCATTGGCTCCTCCGCAAATTCCATCTTTTCCACAATTGACAATCGCAGAGACGGCTCCGAACATATTATCTGTTACAGCACCAAAGCTCGTAGCATGAAAGAATCCGCCTTGACGGTTGTTATCATCATTTGTTGCACCACCAAAATTTTTTGCTGAAAGGAGAGGAATTGTACCGGAGGCGGGATTCGTATTGCCGTCACATTTTGCGCCGCTCTGAATTCCGGTTGGACTGAGACAGGGGTCAAAACCGGGATTATTCCGAGCAAAATTATTTGGATCGGTTGCACTGCCGGCCCGCCGCTGGGCAATACTGCTGGAATTAATATTAAAATCACTTGCACCCGACAGTTGCGCTTCAGTCTTATCCACTATAAGTAAGGAAAAGAAGATCGTTGCAACCAACGCATGGGAGAGCAACCGCCATTTTTTATTAAAAAGACTCATGGACAGTTCCCTCCGGTAGTACCGGTAGACGGATCATAATGCAAGCAACTCTTGAAATCGCCGATTGTCTGACTGGTTCCGGTCGGATATACCGCATCTGGAAGAACCACCGAAAAGCAAGGATCTCCCGAAGTGTTGTGAGCACCATGGCAATAAGTGAAGGCCCCGTTCATTTCATCGTTATATCCCGAAAGACCTGAAAAGTTTGGATCATTTATCGTTTGCTTCCACGCAATTCTTGGATTAATCCCTGCTGCTTGGTTTGCTGCATTTCCGGCAGTCGTGTAGATGTCATCATTATTCTTTGCGGACCAACCTAGAACATTAATCTGGACCACCTGGTCCCCCGGTCCGGGGTTGGCTCGGGTACCGATCCCGAGATCGGAATCGAGTGCAGTCACCTGTTCAACACTCTGATCTGCATACGTGCACACAGAAGTATGTTGGACCATCCCAGTTCGATTTTGATTACAAATCGTAAGATCATTTTGATCCATCCACTTGAAGGTCACGCCGAATTTGAATCCGGCATGCTCGATTGCACCCGGGAAAAAATCATCATTGCGTGAAAACTGTTCAGCAAATCCATGAGGACCGTCGGCAGAAGTCATACCAGCGGTATTGATTCCATTTCCCGTCGGATTTGTACAGTTCTCCGATGCATTGGGCGTCCCCGTTCCTGTAGAAGAGGAGTTATCCAGTAATCCGACGCAAGGAGCATTGTCGTCTTGACTTTTAGGGTTGTATTTTTCAATACCCAAATTAAGATTGCCAATTCCCGCGCAAAGTTTGCTTGCAGGATCGACAGAGGAGATTTCTTTACAAAGGCTTCCATTAACTCCTTGAATCCGTCCGTGCATATTTCCAGTTGCTTCACCCGGACCCAGTCGCATGAAAAGCTCAAGCGCCCCATCGGCTGGAGCGGGGCAATTGGTTTGAATATCAGCGCAGTTGATTGGAGTTGTCAAACCTGAACTGATGTTTCGAGTGGGATCATAGCCGCGGCATGTGAATGTAGAAAGGGTTGCTGCGCATGGGGGCTGACTTGCGTTGAATCGTTCACATTGTGGTTGTGAAGTTGAAGTGCAAGCTGGAAAACGTTGATCTTGGGTCTTTGTAAAGATAACAAACTCTTGAGAGTATACTATTGGACTGATTCTCAAAATAAAAAAGAGGACAAAAAAAGTGAGGAGTGCTTTCCCATGCAGGTGGCTCTTAGCTGAAAGTCCAGAGCCGATCACCATGATCGATTCGGAGCTTCTGTTTTTAGCAGGGGCTTGTTTCATTGAAAGGAGCATTTAGTCTCCTCCCAACGTACTGAATGTACCATTTCTTTGGCTATCTCCCGAAGTATATGAAACCTGTGGTACGTTATTTGTTTCGCAGGGACCGCCAGAAGCATGTGATCCCTGGCAGTATGTAAAAGATCCGGAAGTCAGCTCGTCAAATCCTGAGATTGCAACACCGGAAAAATCAGGATCAGTAACTTGTTGTGTCCATGCAATCGTAGGAGAGGTGAATTTCAGGTCTCCTTTTGATTGGACTGACCAAGCGGAGACATTATTGACTACGATTTGATCTCCTGCTCCAGGCGCGGTAAAAGAGCCTGTTCCAAGGTCATTAAAAACACCCGTTATTTGTTTTACGGTTTGGCTACTATTCACACAGGTCCAACCGGATGGGGCCGTGCAGGGTAGAAGGGTTTTGGGCGAGGTCGTTCCGCCCGGTACGGCCTCAAAGGTGATAATGCTATCAAACCCCACATGAATGAGCTGGAATGGAAAAAAATCTCCCTGGGTGACAAAATTATTATGAAGATAACCTGAAGTGTCGTTTGCAGGGCAATCGATTTGTGAATTAGGTGGAGGGTTGCTGAAGCTACTGGGACTGCTCGATGCTGTTATTTGAAGTCCTGGAGAGGGAGGAATAGAATTATCGTAACACGGGCCTGTACTGGGGGGAAGATCATTTTGGGTCGCTGTATTGAATTTAGCACGACCTAAAGAGATAGTATTTAGTCCCTGGCATTCATGCCCAATCGGTCCCCCCATTTCACTACAAAGGGTGGTGGTTTTATCCAGAAGCTGACCAAATGGATTGCCAGTGATTTCCCCAGGACCAAGAACGACAAAGAGCTCAAGGGCGCTATCAATTGCAGCTGTTCCCCCGACCTCGCCGAGAAAGCTGTGAGAGAGTAACTTGGATGGATCAAAACCGGGTGCGAGGCGATCAGTCGGTGTCGTACGGAGTTCGGTACAACGGGTTTGTGTGGTGCTATCAGGTTTTGTGACTGCTCCAACTAAATTGCATACCCCAAATGCCTTTCCTGATGAAAAAAACAGGGTAGCAAAGAAAATTAAGAAGGTAACATACGCAGCATGGCTGTGACGATTCCCTCTTCTTAATAAGTCATCTCGCACACTTTCCCCTAATTGCAGGAAGAAAAGTATCGAGTGCCCTGGAAGCCTTGGAGGCTAGAAATCAGCCTCCAAGATTAACCATGGTAGTCAATTTCTTTTCTTCCGGAAGCATGTCTAGTTCATGATATTCCGGCTTTACGTATAGGACCTGATCCAAAAGTCCTTCAATCTCCTCATCAGTACAACCGTTTCGAAGTGCCTCACGGAAATCAACAGCGATTTCAGAGAACAAACAAGGACGGATCTTTCCATCAGCAGTTAAACGAACTCGGTTGCAGGTATCGCAGAAATCGTGGCTTACCGCATGGATAAAGCCAACAACGCCCGGCGCGCCCGGTATCCTGAAGTTCTCTGATGGACCACTATCGTTCTCATTGGAACCACTGATTGGCGTGAGTTTTCCGAACTCCGTCTGAACTTCGTCAACGACTGCAGTGAAGGGTTTGTAGGTCTTCATCCAGGTGTCCCAATTGGCACAGGGCATATATTCGATGAAACGGACATGATATGGTTTACGGAGGGTTAAACGAACAAAGTCCATCACTTCATGGTCATTAACACCCTGCTGGAGCACGCAATTAATTTTAATTGGCTCAAAACCAACACGTTCTGCCTCTTCAATCCCCTCCCAAACTTTGTGGAAGATATCGCGCCGGACAACTTGGGCGAAAGTCTTTGAATTAAGTGAATCTAGACTAATATTGAGCCGTCTTAAACCTGCTTTGTATAAGTCACCTGCGAGTTCCTTAAGAAATACACCATTCGTCGTTAAGGCCAACTCTTTCATCCCTGGGACACGATTAAGCTGTTCAACAAATCCAACAACCCCTTTTCTTACCAGAGGTTCGCCACCCGTAATCCGAACTTTTCTTAGGCCCCTTTTTGCAGCAACAGAGATAATTCGTGTCAACTCATCATAGCTAAGTATTTCGTCTGTAGGAGTCCACTCCAACCCCTCCTCAGGCATACAGTAGACACACCTAAGGTTACACCGATCTGTAATGGAGACACGCATGTAAGTAATGGTCCTTTTATAACCGTCGACAAGGGGATTCATCCGACCTCCTTAATCTTGAAAAGTTAATATGGAAAATTGACACACCCAGTTAGAGTCTATAGAGAAATAGGATTACGTGTCAATAAAAAAAATGTGACAATATTGTCCGAATCTACCAGTCTCTAAAGCGATAGGCCATTGTGAGGCTAATTGTTTATGCTGGCTTCAAAACAGGTCTCGCTTTTCGACTCCTTCTGACTCCCCTTGTCTATTTATCCATATAACATATTGGCAAGTTTTTAGCTGTGGCCGTTCGGTCTTACCGGCATTGCGGTTTTCTTACTTTCAACCTTGGCTTTAATATACCACAGAAGAATTGACTGTCAATATATTCTCCTAAGAATAGTAGGCCATCTTACAATGATGTCGCAGACCTATTGATTTGAATAGATTAGAAATATAAACGGAGTAAGCCACTGACTTGAAACCCATTTAGCTCCAATTCTAAAGGTCGGCCCGTACCTCTGCTGCATCCCCCAATTTTATCCCCAGGATCGCAAAGATCCGTAATGTTCTGGGTTTGAACGCGGGCCCACCGCACTGTGTCCCCATTCTGAGGGGTTGGTGGAACATTTTGGAGATCCGTGGTTTCTGGAGGTGGTGGTGGGATATCGAAGAAGCTTGAGCGAAAATGTCTTTTTACTTTAATCTTTGCACTGCTTCCAATCACGTAGTTGGCGTTTACACCGAATGAAAGCCAAGAAGTAAGGAAATACTCCCCGCCGATGCCGACGCGTGATGTAAATGCGACCCCTTGTGCCTCGGTGGAACTGATCGAAGCGAAATTTAAATCGGGGCTATTTACACGGACGACGGAGTCCATCGTAAGGTCTGCAATAGAAACCCCGATCAGGCCGACGTTTACAAAGAACCGTCCCCGATCCGGATCCATAAAAAGGTTATATTTCCACCCCAGCCAAATTTGCTTGACGTTGAGATCATAGGTCGCTGTTCTTGGAGCGGAGACGGGGGGTAGATCCTGGCGCAAAAAAGTGGTAATGATATCTTCCCCGACTGACCCTCCTTCCCATAATGAGAGGGTTCCGACCAAGGAGAATTTATCTGTCGCCTCCCACTGGACTTCTAAGCCATAATTTGTTTTTCCTGTGATTTCGGGGGAGACAATATCTCGGACCTCGACCGGTAATAAGCGGTTACGGGGGAGCAGATAGTTGGGATCCTGCAAGACTGCAAGATGGGGATCCCCGAGAATCTTGTTCAGGGTTTTAAGGGAGGGTTGATATACGCCCATTGTATAGGCGATGCTGAAGCGTGATTCTTGGGAAAAGCCAGACCTGGGGACGGAGAAAAGGAGAAAGGCAAAGACCATGATTAGAAACCATTTCCTTCCCACTCAACCTATCTCCGGGAAAAAAGGAATGACGCCTCATTTCGTACTCGTCTTCAGTGTCAGCGGCAGTTCCTGAGTATCAAAAACAAATTTAGGCTTAAAGATTATGACCAAAGCAGGAAGGATGGTTAATGCGCCAAGGCTGCTTGTCAGCATTGCCAAGGGAACCAAAATCCCTTCCATGTGAAGATAGAAACCGGTAAAAGCAAGAAGCCCATAGCCGACGGAGACCGCAAGAGCAACAAAAATGATAGCCTTTCCTGAAGTCTGTAACGTGACCCGGATTGCCTCCTCGATGTTCCTGGTTTTTCTAAACTCCTCCCGCAGGCGAAAAATCAAATAAATTTCATAATCGGCGCCGATACCCACGGCCATGGCAGTAATTGCGGCGGTACCAATCCCGAGCGTAATACCGCTCAATCCCATTATACCAAAATTAATTAAAACGGAGAGTGCCAGCGGGACCATCACGAAAACCCCGCCCAAGAGAGAGCGACGGACGAGGGCGGTCATAAAGAAAGTAATGGCCGCGATTTGAATGATGTTCCAGGCTTTTCCCCGCACCATTTCTTGGTTTAAGGCAACCACCACGGGAGAGCTCCCCGCCACGCCGAGCGAGACCTGCCGAGGCGCAAAATCAGCATCGCGTGTTTGCTCGACGATTTGAATTAACTTCTCGGCCAAGCGTGTATCATCGCTTTTGAGGAAAACCCAAATAACCGCCTCCTGCTGTTGAGGTCGCATCAACCGGGCGAAGTCGGCCGGATTTCCCGAGACCGAATAAAGGAAAAGAAATTGAGAAATCTGCTCTTGAGTGTCGGGTACCTTGTTGAACGCGGCATTTCCTCCGTTCAATGTTTGGTTCATCTGTTTAACATAATCGATGTAAGATTCTGTTTTGCCGACCTCCGGCAGACCTTCCAGCTTCCGCTGCAAACGATCAATCGCCAGCGCGACCTCCGGACTCTTTAAAGCATCCTCTTTCTTCGCTTCTAAAAGAATATAGAATGTAGATGTTCCTGCAAACTTGTCGTTGAGAGCTCGTTCATCCTGCCGAAGGACGGTCGACTCAAAAAATTGGGAGCGATTGCTGTTACTGATCTGAACACGGAGTGTTCCTAACGCCGCGATGACAAAGAAAAGGGCGGCGCCGGTAAGAATCAGGGTTCTCCCGCTTCCTGTCACCTGGTGTGCCAGCCCTGCTAAAAATCGGTCGAGCAGATCAGGACCCCGCAAGACCTTTTTTTTGCGGGAGGGCTTAAGAATTGATCGAAGGGCTGGAATAAAGGTCAGCTCCAAAACGAGGGCGCTTAAAATCCCGAATGCGGTAAACAATCCAAAAGATTGGAATGTTTTTAATTTGAATGTAATTAAAGAGGCAAAACTCGCCGAAGCAATCAGGCCTGCCGTGATCATCGCAAGACCGACTTGGGTTGTTGATTCAATCACCGCTTGCTTGGAATCACCGAGCCGTTCGTATTCTTCATAATAACGTTTTAGAATTTGAACCGAGTGGCCTGCTGCAATGGCTAAAATAAGAATCGGAGTCATCGCATTCCATGGATCGAGCGGCGTGTGCGTAAGCCCCATCATGCCCATCGCCCAGGCGACTGCCAATAATGAGGTGAGGAGAGGAATAAGAAGCCCCTGCCAGGTCCGAAAGGCAATGTAGTGAAGAAGGCCGATGATAATGATAGCGATGGGGAAAAGAACGACCAACATCCGGAAAGAATCTGCCTCGAAGAAGGAGAGCACAATGGGCATGCCTCCAAGATAGATCTCATGGTCGGCGTCGCGGTATTTATCGGCGACGTCAAGCAATTTGCAGTGAATCGTCGAATCGGACAGCCAGCTTCCCGGCCAGGTCTGCTGCCACGATTGGCAATGAGATCCGCTCTCCCCTCCCTGAGTCTTTTGCCAGTTTTCCCCTGAACCCTTTCGATCGCCGCTCCCCTGCCCCGATTTCTCGGCTCCATTTCCCTGTTGTTTTTGGTCTCCGCCCTGTTGCCATTTTTTCCACGATTCCCCTGAATCTCCACCTCCTTTTGGATCGGATCCCTGCGCGGAAGCCCCCTCTTCGCCATAGGTTGGCACCATGTTGGCAAAGTCAACGACAACCGCGGCTGCGGTGCCATCTTTGGAGACGAGGCTATTTAGATAAAGTGGATTCGAGAAGACCCGTTCTTTGAAGTGCTGGAGTCCTTCGGGAGTGGTCGGGACTTCTTCCATCAACTGACGAATCTTAATCTCATTCTCCGTGCCGACGACATATTTAATTTTTCGGTCGGCAATGCTGACGACATTTTCTTCCTTGATTCCGGCAATCTTTTTAACATCGTCAGTAATCCCCTTCACCTTGGAAAGGGTCGTCGCATTGAAGATATCTCCCTGTTTGCGACGGATGCCGATGACGACGACGCGGCTGCCACCGAAGGCCTCCTCAATCTTGTTATTCAGCTGGACATAAGGATGATCCTGCGGAAGGATCGATTTGGGATCGAACATCATCTGCAGATTTTTAAATTGAACGAAGAAGAAGACGGTTATCAGGAGAATGGAGAGGATCACCAAATAGGGATGCCCAACGACTTTCTCGACGTAACGCTTCATCATTTTCGGAATTCCTTATTTGTGAGGGATAAAAGTCAGTCTACCGAAAATACGCAAAATGCAAAAGGATATCATTGAGGACAAATAGCGTAGAAGACCATCCGTTGGACAGAATTTGGTTCATGCAGACTATTTCTGCAGTGTTATTTTCTCCCTACCGTTCGAGAAGCTCTACTAAAAGAAAAGGTCCTTTTACTTCCGCAGTCCGGTCTTAAGCGACCGTTCGGTAAAATCATCGTCTTGAAGCCCGCCATTCACATGAAGGTCGCTCACCTCAAAAACGGTGCGATGGCCATTCTGGACATTGGTCACTTCCGTCTTTTTCCACACGTTAAAATTGTTGAGCGTCTGCCACTCAATCGTCTGCCGCTTCAGGAGCTTTCCATTCCGGTCATAATAGTCGGTTTTCAAAACAGTCCAGTTGTCCTTTGAGATCCAGGAGACCTTTTTGCTGTAGAGACTTTCTTTTTCCTTCGGCATACTCTCCACCACATACGTCTGGACACCCGAATATCCTTCCTCGCGTAGAAGCTTGTGTTCATCTTCGTCGAGGCGGCGTTGTCCCATGTCGCCGAAGGTCAGATCGGACCCTAAAAATGCATCGTTCTGATCTTGCGCCGAGATGCGACGGACCATTCGAAGCGCGGGCAAATAAAGCCAGAGATCGTCTGTTTTGTTCTCCTCAGAATAGTCCCAAATCAAAAAAGAGATGCCGCGTGAATCGGGAGGGAAATCGGTGACCAAGAGCATTTTGCTGTCGAGTCCCCCTTGTCCCCTATAATTTTTCCAAAAACGGGACGCTTCGATTTTTTTCTTGGTTCCATCTTTTTCGATCAGGTAGAGGATCACCTTATTTTTCTGATCTTGAATTTGATAAATGAGCTCTCTCGATTTTTTGATAATCTCCGTTCCATTCAGCGCACCGGTGCTCGGGGGGGCGTTCTCTGCTGCGAGAGCCGTGCTGGCTCTCCCCGCGGCAATGATCCAAAGAGTGAGAATTAAAAACATGATTTTACGATTCATGACATTTGCTCCTGATTTAAGGCTTTTCTCCCAATAAAACGGTGAACGGGCTCGGGGAAGGAAGTGGGACCGGTTTGATCTTTCTGAACCCGATCTCCTTCATCCAATCGGCCAGCTCTTTCTCCGAATAAGCAGCGCCTCCCGGTGTATGAATCAGCTGGTTCACACCGATGAGCGCCGATAACATCGGCCCCGTCTTATCCCGATTCAGCATTTGATCTTGGATCAAGATCATTCCCTTCGAGTCGAGCGCTTCGTAGGCTTTTCGGAAGATCTGTTTGATCACCTGAGGAGATTCTTGATTGAACATCGACGAGAGGAGCAGGCTGTCGTACCCCTTTCCGAACGAATCTTCGAGATAGTTTCCCGGCTTGAGGGTGATCCGCTCCGTCATTCCGAACGATTCGACGATCTCTCGGGTCACCTCCAACGTCTGGGGCAGATCGAAGACCGTCGCCGAGAGTTCGGGGTTGCGCTGGCAGAACTTGATGCAGAAAGTGCCCGGTCCCCCGGCGATGTCGATCAGCTGCCGTCGTCCGGAGAAATTGATTTTTTTTGCGAGCAGATCCCCTTGCGCAAGCGCGCGATAGTGCATCCCATAGATATAGTTGCGAACCGCCTCGGGCCCCTGATCGTGCGGCTTGTCGACGACCGGCTTGCCGGTCTTGACCGCCTCGTAAAGATCGCCCCAGGCGTCGTACCAGCTGTCGAACATCGAGACGATTCCACCCTGGTATCTTGGGCTGCCTTTGACGAGGAACATTTCGGTCAGGGCCGTATTTTTATAACGCTCTTTCTTCCGCGTCAAAAGGTCCATCGATGTGAGCGTAATGAGGAGGATTTCCATCCCACGCGGGTCGGACTCCGTCTCCGCCGCTAACTCCGCCGCGGTCGCCGATCGATCTCTCAAGCGGGAGAAGATGTCAAACCGCTGACCGGCATGCAGAACCCGCGACTGCCAGTAGGCGGAGCTGATTCCCATGACCCGCATCGGATCAAAGGTCTCATTCGTCGCCTTCCGGCGGGCGACGGTCTTCTTTTTTCCGGTCTTTTGTTGGGGGGTTGTCTTCTTCTTCACGGTTCTCCTCATAAGATTATTCCGGCCGTAATGAAAAGGCAATCAGGTTCGGCCAGCTGGCGGTATAGTCAATCTGTGTCAAGGAACAGGAGCCGACCACGAGTCGTTTCTGATTTTCAATCGGCATGCCGAGGGCCGCTGCCACGATCATCCGAATGGGGCCGACGTGGGTGACCAGCAAGACCGTCTCTCCCCGATGACGCGTCAGCAAAGACTGGATCGTTTCATCGACCCGTTTCGCGAAACCGGCAAGCGACTCCCCTCCCGGGGGGACAAAGTGGAGCGGATCGCTTTTCCATGCCGCCCATTCCTGGGAGCGTTGTTGCTGAATCAGCTCGTTGGTCGATCCGTCCCAGGCTCCGAAACTTCTCTCCCGAAGCCCCTCCAATGTCTCGGCATTTATGTTGAGCCGCTTCAGAAGCGGCTGTGCCGTCTCTTGGGTCCTTCGTGAAGGGCTGACATAAACGGCTGCGATCTCCCTTTTCCGGAGGCGCTCGGGCCACAGCGAGGCCTGTTGCAACCCGGTGGCATTCAGCGGAGGATCCTCAACCGGGTCGCAGTAGTACCGGTTTTCGGGGAAATCGGTCGCCCCGTGCCGGAGAAATAAGAAAGAGGTTGCCTGTTCTTTTGTCCTCATTTTTAGGAACGATCCTGGCTGAAAATTGATATGGCCGAGATGACGGAGACGAGCATAAAGAGGGTCAGCACCGTCATGCTGATCCAGAAAAAACTTTCAAAACTTCCCCGATAACAGGCGCGGACCGCTTCGACCCCATAGGTCACCGGATTGATTCGGCTGGCCATTTGCATCCAGGTCGGCATGAACTCGGTCGGGACCAATGCGGGGGAGAAAAAGAGAAGCGGAAGGGTCAGCATATTTCCCATCACGACCAGCGGCTCTTCTTTTTTTAAGATCATCGCCAATGCATTGGAGACGGCGGAAAAGGCGATGGCAAGAAAGAGAACCGCGACCCAGACCCAGAAGATTCCCGCACCGCGCGGAAGTCCCGCCCCCAACAAAGCGGCCACCCCGATCAGAAGAAAAACCTGAATGACCACCGTGAGGCCCGCATGCAGCAGACGGCTCAACACGATCGCCGTTCGCGAGACCGGCGCGACCAACAGTTTTTCCATGATGCCGAACGTCAGGTCGCGCAGCAGGTTCACCCCGGACCAGGAGGAGCCGAAAAGAACGGTCATCACGATAATACCCGGCGTGAGAAAGGCGATATAATCACCCTCCGGAAAACCAGGAAGACGCGAGAGATTTTTAAAAAGCTGACCAAAAATAACGAGCCAGAGAAGCGGCTGGACCAGACCGAAAAATGTCCAGATCGGCATTCGCCAGGTCATCACGAGATATTTTTTGAGGAGGACGGCGGTGTCGGCGATGAGCCATTTGATCGGCAGGGTGGATGCCGGGGTGGGTGTTGCGATTACTTTTTGCTCCATTGTTGATTTTTCCAATCTCCTTGGGGCCACTCCCCTTGCGGCCACTGTTTTTCGGATGGCGTCTCCGGTTTTGTCTCGGCATCTGATTTTTCGTCAGTCGGAGCGGGTTCGGATTTGCTCTCTTCCCCTGAAGCGCTTCCGGTCTGGGCCGATCCCTGATCCTTCTGCCAGTCTCCCTGCCACTCTCCACCCCAGGCCTCTCCGGAGGCGTCTTCTTTTTTCCACTTCTTGCTCCACTCATTTTCGCCGGAGCCATTGTCCCACTTCTTTCCCCAGCCCCATCCGGAAGCGTCCCCCTCTTTCTTATCTTCGTCGGCAAAGCTCTTCCCGGTGTATTTAAGAAAGACATCATCGAAGGTGGGGCGGGTCAACAATACCGTTTCGGCCGTCAGCCCGTGCTCGTCGACCCATTGCAGCACGCGGGGGAGGGCCGCTTTCCCATTCTCCAAATAAAGACGAAGCTGATTTTGCTGACGGATCACTTCCTTGATCGGCTCTTTTTGACGGAAGAAAGAGAGGATCGGCTCGGAGAGGGGCTGTTTGAAGGTGAGATGAATGCAATCGGCCCCGAGGCTGTCTTTTAATTGGTCGGGTGTTCCGATCTTCTGAAGCTTTCCATGGTTGATAATTCCGGCGCGGTGGGCCAACTGATCGACCTCATCGAGGTAATGGGTCGTCAAAAAAAGGGTCACCCCCTGTTCCTGATTGAGGCGCCGAAGGTAGGACCAAAGATCGGAACGGCTCTGCGGATCGAGTCCGAGGGTCGGCTCGTCCAAGAAGAGGAGTTTGGGTTGATGAATCAAGGCGGTCGCGATATCGAGCTTCCTTTTCATCCCCCCGGACAAGGCGCCGACCCAGGAATCGATCGCGTCCTTCATATCAAAAAGATCGAGCAGAAAGGCGATTCGCTCCGGGAGGCTCGAGACGGGAAGATGATAGAGCTTGCCTTGAAGCAGTAGATTTTCGCGAACGGTCATCGAAGGATCGACGCCGCTTTGCTGGCCCACATAGCCGAACGACATCCGAACCGCCAGCGGGTTCTCCACGACATCGTGACCCGCGACCCGAACCTGGCCCGATGAGGGGCGAAGAAGGGTCGTCAAGATCTTGATCGTCGTCGTCTTTCCCGCGCCATTCGGTCCGAGGAAGCCGAAGATCTCGCCTGACTGAACTTGAAAGGTGATGTCGTCGATTGCTTTGTGGCCGGAGGCGTATTCTTTTGTAAGGTGCTCGATCTGGATCATTTCGGGAAAGGCTCGGGACGGGTATAGGTTCCTGACTTGCCGCCGCTCTTGGAAAGAAGGCCGATCTGTCCGAAGCTAATCCCCTTGTCGATCGCCTTGCACATATCGTAAATCGTCAGGGCGGTGACGGAGACCGCGGTGACCGCCTCCATCTCCACACCGGTCTGACCGGCGGTTTTCACCGTCGCTTGGATCTGGATGGCGGCGGGGCCTCCATTTTCGGCAGGGCGGAGCTCGAAATGGATGTCGACATTGGTCAGGAGGAGGGGATGGCACATTGGGATCAGGTCGGGCGTTCGCTTCGCTCCCATGACCCCGGCGACCTGGGCGACGGCCAGGACATCTCCTTTGGCGATCTGTCCGGCCTTGATTCGGTCGAGCGTCTCCGGTTTCATGTAGACGGTTCCCGTGGCGACCGCGGTTCGATTTGTCTCCGCTTTTCCAGAAACATCGACCATCCGCGCGCGTCCTTCCTGGTTAAAATGGGTCAATTCAGCTTCGGCCATCTGTGACTCTCCTGCGGTTCTAAAAGTAAATGAAATCAGAAATTTCCGGTTGAGTTTAACATAGGCCCAATGAGGTGTCAACCAAAGCAGTTACGGAGAAATACCAAATAATGGGTCGGCCCCGAAGTCCCCAAAAGGGGGGATCTTGTTGACAGAGTCTGGACATTTGGATATCATTCCGGACGGTTGATTGAAGGAGGAAAACGGATGTCATTAAAGGAGTTGATGCATTCCGATATTAAGAAAACCGAGCCGATGACAACCCTTGTCGAAGCGGCACGGATGATGCGGCGCTATAAAATCGGCTCCGTTTTTGTTGAAGAAGAAGGCCGCTACGTCGGCATTATCACTGAGAGCGATCTGGTTCGAAAGGCGTTGACCAAAGAGGTTTCTCTGGAGACCCCGGCCCGCTCCCTGATGCATGCCCCTTTGATCGACATCGATATCGGAAAATCGCCGATCGAGGCGAATCACCTGATGCATCTGAACGGGATCCGACACCTCGCCGTTTCCGAGCAGGGAAAAATCGTCGGGATGATCTCCGTCCGAGATCTCGTTCGGCATTTCTCGATGGACAAAAAGAGCCCGGTTTATTCGATGGCCGATATTGTAAAGCCGTTGACCGTTTTGGTCCGTCGCGATATCCAGACCATTGAAGCGGGTGCCACCGCCCAAGCGGCGGCGATCCGGATGGATGAAAAGAAGATCGGCTCATTGATGATTACCGACGAGGGGCGTTACGTCGGAATCGTGACCGAGACCGATCTGGTCAGAAAGGTGATCGGCTATGGACTGACCGCCTCGAAAATCCCGGTCGGCGTCATCATGAACACCCCGGTTTTAGATATCGACCTCTCCCGAACCATTCAGGAGGCGAATGAAATCATGGCGACGAAAGGGGTTCGACATCTGGCCGTCACCGAGGGGGGGGCGATTATCGGTATTCTCTCCATTCGGGACCTCATCGGGATGATCTCCATTCGCGATCTTCCCCGTTTCCTTTCCAATCAAAAGTAAGAGATTTTAAACTCAGAGACCGAGACGGATAAAATGGACTTAAAAGAAGAAAAACGGCATGAGCCGGAATACATGACCCCCATCTATCGGATGGCGATCGTCCAGTTCGAGAAGGCGGCCGATCAACTCCGGCTCGATCCGAATCTCAGAAAACGTTTTGTCGTACCGAAGCGGGCGATTATGGTCGGTGTTCCGATTCGGATGGATGACTCTCAAATCGAGGTCTTTCATGGTTACCGCGTACATCATGACAATACGCTCGGCCCCTCGAAAGGAGGAATTCGGTTTCATCCGGAAGTCAATCTCGGCGAGGTCTGCGCGCTGGCGATGTGGATGACCTGGAAGTGCGCGCTGATGGGACTTCCCTTCGGCGGCGCCAAGGGGGGGGTCAGCTGCGATCCGAACGCCCTCTCGCGGAACGAGTTACAGCGGCTCACGCGGCGATATACCGCGGAGATCATTCGTTTCATCGGTCCCGACATCGATGTTCCTGCCCCGGACGTCGGAACGAATGAACAGGTCATGGCCTGGATGATGGACACCTACAGTCAGTTTAAAGGCTACTCGATTCCGGAGATCGTCACCGGAAAACCGATCGTCATCGGCGGCTCGCTCGGAAGGACGGAGGCAACCGGTCGCGGCGTGGTTTACTGTATCATGGAAGCATTCAAACATCTTGGACTGACTCCGGAAGGAAAGCGGGTCGTCGTTCAAGGATTCGGCAATGTCGGCGCGAACGCCGCGCGGGTGCTCCATGAACAGGGATGCTCGGTCATCGCCGTCAGCGATGTCCGCGGCGGGATTTATAATCCCAAAGGGATCGATATCCCCGTCCTGCTTCAGTATCTGTCGCACAGCCGGTTCGTCGAAGGATTCCCCGGCGGAGAGCCGGTCACGAACAGCGAGCTCTTGGAACTTCCCTGCGATGTCTTGGTGCCGGCGGCCCTTTCCGGACAGATCACCGAGGAGAACGCAGGAAAAATCTCATGCACCATCCTCGCCGAAGCGGCCAATGGGCCGACGACACCGGCGGCAGATGTCCTTCTTCAAGATCGGGGCATCTTCGTGATTCCTGATATTCTGGCAAATGCCGGCGGGGTAACCGTTTCTTATTTTGAGTGGGTGCAGGACCTTCAGAACTTTTTTTGGAAAGAAAAAGAGATCAATGAAAAGCTGAGAGAGATCATGTCGAATGCCTTCAATGCCGTGTTGACCCTCTCTCAAGAAGAGAAGGTCGGTATGCGGATGGCGGCGTTGATGCTCGCCATCCGCAAAATCGCCAGCGCCAAGCTGGCGCGCGGGGTCTTCCCCTAATTGGCCGCGAACTGTTTTTATCCCATCTCTTAATCCTGAAGTTTTCCAAACGCCGGATACCGCATAGCATGCCGGCTTTTCTCCTGCAAGATAAATTTGACTCCGATCGCACAGCGACCCACTCTCTCCAAGGCAGAACCCAATCCGACGAGCGAAGGATAGACCGATTCTTCCTTTCAGCGACTGTTTGACAATAGAATCTTAAAGAAGATGTTATGTCGAATGGATCTCGCCGGAATGGCGGTGTGCAGGGAGGGAAGGAGGGGACTCCCCCGAGTGGATATGTTGGCAAAAGAGACCTTCGATTTCGAGCGGTGTATCGAAGATCAGCTCCGTCGGCTCTTTTCCATGAATTCGCTTGGAGAACTGCCGCAGTTTTTTTGCTTCCGAAAGACGCTGGCTCCCGATCGGATCGTACCGGTAGCAGATCGAATCCTCGGGATGGTTTAGGACATTCACGACGAGGCCAAGACACTTCTGATTCAATATTTCAACATACTCCTGCTGTACATCCCACCGCGAATTTCTGGAAACGAGGGAGACCGCCTGTTGGCGTTTCCCGAGCTCATAGAGCTTCACCACCTGGGTGAACAGCTTTTTTTTCATTTCGAACGAGATGAGATCTTTCTTGACCACCTCTTGTACAAAGCGATCGCTCAAATCATTGGGGCCTTCCATAATATTCAGAACCTGCCGCCAGTATCTCTTGTCGGCATATTCGTCGGCGCGAAGCTCCCAGTAAATATGTCCCCATCGGGTGGTGGAAGAGGTGAGATAGAGCTGATTGGGGACATAGATATTATGGGCGATGATGTCGGCGGCGAGGTGAGCGATGTAGCCGCAGGCGAATGCCTGTAGTTTCGGCTCCGACGCCTGCTGCAGAAGACGCCGGGCCACCGACCAATTGTGGCAATGATCGGCATGATACTTGGAGCCCTTTCCGATAAAGATATCGGCGCTGACGCAGCCATACAAGAAATCGCGCGGGTAGGCTCTCAGCAACTGCGCCAACGATCCAGTCAGCCATTGAAGGTTTTGCAGAAGGGTTGATCCGTGCATCATATGCATCCCGACCCCCCAGGCATACGCCTCTTTCGAGTAAAGAAGAAAGAGCACGGTCAAGAGAGACGGCACGATCCACTTTACAGCTGTTCTTATCGTGAAAGCTTTTTTTTGTCTCCCCTTTTGCATTCTCTATCCTATCCCTTATCCGCAGGCTTCCGTCTTGAGCGAACAGGAGGAATCTCTTGTCCCCGGTCGATCGAACCGAGCGAGGTAGTCGCGCCATTCTCGAAATCGGGCGGAAATCGTCCGGTAGGTTAATTCATCATCAATGTCGAGCGCCGCGCCGCCGAGTTCGGTCTCGACCGCCTTAAAGCGTGTTTTTAAAAAACGACTGACCTCTTTTTCGACCGCTTCCACCGACAACGGTCTACGAAAGAAAGAGGCCCAACGGTTCCACCCGGCTTGTGCAAAGAGGGTGGCCCCTTGGGCCAACAGGTAATAGCCGAATCCTCTCAGCCACGTCGGTGTCCTTAAGATCTGAAGACTCAGTCGAAGCCGGTTTCCGAGATATCGCTGATAACGGTGGTCATACATCTGTTGAACCGCTCTCCCCGCTCCAATCCGAAAAGGCTTCACCAAATGAAGATTGTTCATCCGGTAAATTTTATCTCTTAAATAGAGATAGGCCATCTCAATTCCAGGCTGGTCTGCCGTGGGGTAAAAAGGGGTCAGCGCAGCCTCAGGGGTAAAGCCGAGACAATAGTCATATCGGTTCATATCCGAGCGTAAAAGGAACGATTCGATTTCCGCCGGCGTGATCAGGGGGATGTCGGCCGGCAAAAAAAGTCCGGGCGGATTGCCGTGGTTTAATTTTTGCGGATCGACCCCTTCCTCATACCCTGGAAGGGAGCGCATGTAAACGGCGAGGATGTTCTCTATCAGGCTTTCCTTCTGTTCCATCACTTCAATCTTCTTGGTGAAGAGAACATAGGGAAGGGCCCGCTCGATTTCAGCCATCATCTTCTTCTGCGGTCCGATCAGATAGATCTGATTGATCGCAGCGACTCGATCGAGCGCTCTCAACACATGGAGAAAAAGAGGGTACCCCTCTAGGGGGAGCAGTGCTTTATTCATCCCAAGAATTTGGTGGCTGGCGCCACGGTCGCCGGCCAAGACGAATGCATTCATTTTCGACCACCTTGGCTCATTACAACGATCTTAACATAACCGGTTTGCTTTGTCGATTTGCAGGGGGCCGACGGGAAAATAAGGCTTAAATCAGTTCTATCGTCTATGTTAATATAAAGCATGCAAAGATTGCGCAAACTTTTCAGGCCGAGGCGCCCCGCTTTAGTTCTGGGAAACCGGATTCGCCTTTTGAAGAACGGCTCCGAGATCTTTCCGGAGATGCTTCAGGCGATTCAAGCGGCCAGAGAGACGATCCATCTTGAAACATATATTTTCCGGAGCGATCAAATGGGGTGGCGCTTTGCCGAGGCGCTCGCCGCGAAAGCAAAAGGGGGGATTTCGGTAAAAATCGTTTATGACGCGGTCGGTTCCCTGACGGCAGACCCTCGCTTCTTTCAGTTTATGGAGGAGGCCGGCGTCGAATTGTTCGAATATCACCCGATCGCACCTTGGAAGCGGGGGTGGAATCGTCCATGGAGTATCAAGCGGCGCGACCACCGCAAGGTTTTGATCGTCGATGGCCGCTGCGCCTTCGTCGGGAGTGCGAACATCGGAGATGAATACAACGCCCTTTCAGAGGGGGGCGGCGGATGGCGCGACACCCATATCAAGCTCGAAGGTCCCGCCGTCTTTAGACTTCAGCAGATTTTTCTCTCCACCTGGTTCAAAAATAAGAGACGGAAGCTCAAGGACGATGCATCCTATTTTCCGACGGTCCCGCGCAGCGGAAATGTCATGGTATCGACCGTCGCCTCCAATGGGCTTCGCGGGCGAAATCAAATCAAGAAAGCCTACTTGCGGGCGATCCTTCGCGCCAAGACCCGCATCTGCATCACCAACGCTTATTTCGTCCCCCCTTCCTGGTTTTTGCGTGCATTGAAGAAAGCGCGCCGCCGAGGGGTGGAGGTGTCGGTCCTCCTTCCGAAACGATCCGATGTTCGGGTAATCGACTACGCGAGCCGCGCTCTTTATTCCCAGCTTCTCAAGTGGGGGGTTCGGATTTTCGAATGGGAAGGCCCCGTCCTTCATGCCAAAACGGCGGTCGTTGATGGAAGGTGGAGCACCATCGGCTCTTCCAATATGGACCCATTCAGCTTTCTCTATAATTTAGAGGTCAACGTGGTGGCGGTTGGAACGACCTTCGGAGCGGAGATGGAGGAGATGTTTTGGGAAGATTTAAAGCAGGCCCGAGAGATTCTCGCCCCGGAGTGGCTCCGTCGGAATCGGCTTCAACGGGTGCTGGAGAGTACTTTTTACTATCTCCTCGGCTGGATCTGATTGCGCTGCGCCCGCGGCATGAAATCCGGAATTAACCCTTTTTAATTTCCGAGGCCAAGATAATCGCCTCAGCGATCTCGCGCATCGTCTTCCGTGTGTTCATGCTCTGACGCTGGATCAATCGGAACGCCTCTTCTTCAGAGATCTTTCCCTGCCGCATCAAGATCCCCTTTGCCCGCTCCACCGCTTTACGGGTCTCCAGCGCTTCCTGCATGGCGGAGGACTGTTCCATCAGGGTGGTGTTCTCGATGGCGACCGCCGCCTGGTTGGCCACCGTCTGGAGGAGGTTCACCTCTTCCGGGCTAAACTGGTGCTCCTTGGAGGTGTAACTGTTGATCACCCCGATGACCCGGTCCTTGAACATCATCGGGACAGAGAGAAGCGAACAGAGCCCCTCTTTCTGCGCCACCTCCGGGAAGCGGAAGTGCGGATCGTGCGTGACATCGAGAACGCTGATCGGCCGCCGCTCTTTCACCACCCGACCGGAGACGCTCTCGCCGGTCTTTACGTTTGCCTTCCGGCGATACTCTTCGCTCAGGCTCTGCGTTGCGACGATCCTCAATTCTCCCTTTTGATCGTCCAGGAGCATGATCGAACAGATCTTCGATCCCATCATTCCGGCCGTCATCGTTACAATCAAATTGAGGATCTCTTCGAGGTATCGGCTCGAGGTAATCATCGTGCTGACACGAGAGAGGGTATCGATCTGCATCGCCTTCTTTTTCATTTCCTGATAGAGCCGGGCGTTCTCGATCGCGCTGCCGACCTGATGGCCGATCGTCGTCAGGAGGGCGATCTCCCCTTCCGTATGATGGTGCGGCTTTTTGTGCTGGACATTGATGACCCCGATCACCTCTCCCTTACTGATGACCGGAATGGAGAGAAACGCATGATAGCGGTCTTCCGGCAGGTTGTGGAAGACGGCAAACCGGGGATCTTCGGAGGCATCTTTCGGAATGGCGACCATCTTTTTTTCGCGGGCAACCCAGCCGGTGATCCCCTCCCCGAGCTCCAGACGAATCCGTCCGATTAATTTCGGATGGGGATTCTTCGAGGCGCGGAGGATCAGCTCCCTCTGGGTTTCATCGAGAAGATAGAGAAGGCAGGCATCGGCCTGGGTAATTTCAACGACCATCTCGACGATTTCTTTGAGAACGACCTCCAGATCGAGGTTCGCGCTGATCTGCTCCGTGATCCGATGGAGGAGCTCGAGCTCGCGTGTTTTTTGTTCAAGCGCCCCTTTGGCGGAGCCCTTTTTGGTCGAGGGGGTCTTTTGTGTGCGCGTCGGCATGCGATATCCTTCTTCCTTAACTAAGCCGTGAAATATACCACACTTTCAATGGAAACGACAATAAATTAATGACCATGGATCTCGGCTTTTCAATTGATCGTATTGGTGTCCGATCACTCAGTCGAACGATGAAACCGGCTTCTTGGACAAAATACGTAGATGCATCGGATGGCGCAGTTCATTACTGCGGTATACTCCCATCCAGGATGGTTCCCTTCTTTTTACCGTTGAAATTGAAAAGCTTGATCAGCGCCGTGTAATCTTCCTCTCCCAGACCGGCTTCCAGCGCCGATTGAAAGAGGCGATCGAGAAGATGAGAGAGCGGCGCATCAAACCGCTCCCGCTCCGATTCTTCGACAGCGAGCCGAACATCTTTCGCCATATGCTTTAAAGAAAATAGCGGCTCGAAGTTTTCCTTTAAGACCGCTTCTCCTTTCAGCCGCAACAAGGGTGAGGCGAGCGCGCCCGATGTCAGGACTTCCAGCACCGCTTCTGGGGCGAGACCGCCCCGTTGTCCGAGGGTGAGCCCTTCAAAGAACGTTGCCATCGCTCCGGCCATCGACAGATTGTTGATCAGCTTCATCCGGGATCCTTGACCGACCGGCCCCATGTAAACGATCTTCTTCGACATCGGCTGCAACACCGGCCGGGCCCGCTCCAGGACCGCCGCCTCCCCTCCGACCATGAGGACCAGCTCACCGGAGGCCGCCGCCGGCTTGCTGCCGGTGACCGGCGCATCGAGGAAGGCGACTCCCCGTTCCAGACAGGCGGCGCCGAGTTTCCTCGACGTCTCCGGGGAGACCGTCGTCATGTCGATATAGAGCGCTCCTTTTTTTAAGCCCTCGAGCAGACCCTTTTTAGAAAGGGCGACCGCTTCGACCGAAGCGGGATCGGCGAGCATGGTGATCGCCACATCCGCTTCAGCTCCAGCTTCCCAGGGTGAAACCGCTTCTTTTGCCCCCAGTGCTTTGAGCCCCTCGGTTTTCCCCGGCGTCCGGTTCCAGACGGTTAGTTCAAAGCCGGCGCCGATCAGCCGCTCGGCCATTCGGCTCCCCATAATGCCCAACCCTAAAAATGCAACCTTCATCGATCCCCTCGGCTCCGCCTTGACACATCTATACCAGATCAAAAATCGGTTGACAATCTGAATCTGCAAACCGGGTCCTACTCGGTTGGATTACTCTCTTCGGTAAAATAGACAGCCGAAGAATCGAAACGGTATTCTTCGATGAAGAGCTTAAACCGAGAAGGGTCTTAATTATGAGGAGCGTCTTAATCATAAAGGAGGCGATATGAAAGCGGTTGTTTTTCACAACGTGGGTGATATTCGTTTAGAAGAGGTTCCCGATCCCCGGATCGAGAAACCGAATGATGCCGTGGTCCGGATCATCGCCAGTGCGATCTGCGGGACCGACTTGCATATGATCCGGGGAACGCTGCCGGGGATGAAGCCGGGAACGATTTTGGGGCACGAAGGGGTCGGCATCATTGAAGCGCTCGGACCGGACGTCCGCAATTTCAACATCGGCGACCGGGTGATCATCCCCTCCACCATCTGCTGCGGCTATTGCACTTACTGCCGGGTGGGATATACCGCGCAGTGCGACAACGCCAATCCCAACGGGCCGACGGCGGGAACCGCTTTCTACGGCGGGCCGGCCGAGACCGGTCCGTTCAATGGACTCCAGGCGGAAAAGGCGCGGATTCCCTTCGCCGCTTCGAGCCTCATCCTGGCTCCGGACGGCTTGACCGACGATGAGGCGATTCTGCTGTCGGACATCTTCCCGACCGGTTATTTCGGCGCGGAGCTGGCGGAGATTCTGCCCGGGGACACCGTCGCCGTTTTCGGCTGCGGTCCGGTCGGACAATTCGTAATCGCAAGCGCCAAGCTCCTCGACGCAGGGTTGGTCTTTGCGATCGATACCATTCCGTCCCGTCTGGAGATGGCCCGTGCGCAGGGGGCGATGACGATCGATTACAACCAGGAAGATCCGATTGAGGCGATTCGCCGGCTCACCGGCGGCATCGGGGTCGACCGGGCGATCGATGCGGTCGGCGTCGACGCCTCGCAGCCGAATCAAGGACCGGCCTCGGAGCAGTTCAAACAGATGGAAAAACAATTTCAACAGGAGGTCCAGCAGATTGCGCCGCAAACCCAACCGCAGGGGGACAATTGGCATCCGGGCGACGCCCCTTCCGCCGTCTCCCAATGGGCGGTCGAGGTGGTGGCGAAGGCAGGGACCGTTTCGATCATCGGGGTTTATCCTCCGACAGATCGGTTTTTCCCGATCGGAAAAGCGATGAATAAAAACTTAACAATCAACATGGGAAACTGTAACCATCGCACCTACATTCCCAAGCTGATTGATCTGATCTTGACCGGCGTGATCGATCCGACCCAGGTCCTCACGCAGCACGAGCCGCTCGATTCGGTTCTCGATGCCTACAAGGCATTCGATAAAAGAGAGCCGGGGTGGGTGAAAGTGATGCTTGAGCCGGTCGGCACAATGGAATAAATACGACCGCATAAAACAGAATTGAGGAAGGGGCTCAGGATCGGGTGATCTTCGACCGGTCCTGAGCCCCGCCTTTATTCCAGCCCGGTTGCCCTCGGGAAGCTCCTTTCTGTAAAATTGAAGATAGGAGCGAATATGAACTGGCATGGCATTCTCCTATGGGGGCTATTGGCGACCGGTTTGCTGACGACGATTATGCGCGCGGCGGAAGGGTTGCGTTATACTCGAATGGATATTCCATTCATGCTGGGGACAATCTTCACCCCGGATCGCGATCTTGCCAAGGTCATCGGATCGATCTTACATTTTATGAATGGCCTCTTCATTTCGATTCTTTACGCCGTGTTTTTTCATGCCTTCGGTTTCGCCTCCTGGTGGCTCGGAGCGCTCATGGGGCTCGCCCATGGCGCGTTTGTCTTGATCGTCGCCCTTCCGCTCTTACCGGGAGGGCATCCTCGAATGGCCTCGGATTTTTGGGGTCCGACGCCGACCCGTCTCTTGGAGCCGCCTGGCTTTCTCGCGCTGAATTACGGCTATCAAACCCCGATCGTATCGATGCTCGCTCATCTTGCTTTTGGTCTGGTGCTTGGCTTCTTTTACAGGTGGTAACCGCTCAGCCTCAGCGCCGCGCCGATGTGGGAGAGGTGTGAGAGCGCTTGGGGAATGTTGCCGAGGAAGAGGCCGTCTTCTCGGATCTCTTCCGAGTAGAGGCCGGCATGGTTGGCCCGGCGGCTGAGGCGATCGAAGAGCGCCACCGCTTCGGCGCGGCGGCCGGCCAAGCAGAGCGCCTCGACCCGCCAAAAGGCGCAGGCAACGAAGGTTCCCTCATTTCCTTGCAGTCCGTCATCCATTCGGTATCGGTAAACCAGATCGTCCGAGGCGAGGTCTTTCTCGAGGGCGGCGATCGTGGTTGCCAGCCGAGAGTCCTTGGGGTCGATAAAGCCCACCAGCGGAAAAATAAAGGCGGTCGCATCGAGCGCCACCCCTCCGAGCGTTTGTGTGAAACTGCCGAGAGAGGGATTAAACCCTTCGTTGAAGATCACCTCCTGAATCTGCAGCGCGACCCGCTCCCAGCGCCGCAGGTTGCCGGTCATGCCGAGTTTCCGGGCCAGTTGAGAGGCGCGGTCGAGTGCCGTCCAGCAGAGGACTTTGGAGTGAACATAGTGCCGCCGCGGCCCGGGGATTTCCCAGATGCCATGATCGGGATAGGTCCAATGGTCGGCGACATAATCGGCCATGCCGCAGAAGCTTTTCCGCATCTCTCGATCGAGCGGATAGCCATGATCTGCATAGAGCCAAAGGGCATCCATCACCTCGCCATAGATATCCAACTGGTACTGTGATTGCGCATTGTTCCCGACATGGACCGGTCGGGAGCCCCAATAGCCTTCCAGGTAGTTGACCTCACTTTGGGGAATGCCGAGCCGGCCGTAAATATCATAAACCACCTTTAACGCCGGCTGGGTCAGCCGGGTTGCATTCATCAGCCATTGAACGAATCCGGCTGCCTCCTCGTGATAGCCGAGTCGGAAGAAGAGCTGGGCGGTGTAGGAGGCATCCCGCAACCAGCAGTAGCGATAATCCCAATTTCGATTAAAGCCGATCGCCTCCGGCAACGACGAGGTCGCCGCCGCGACGATGGCGTTCGAAGGGGCGAACGAGAGGAGCTTTAAGGTGAGCGCGCTTCGGACGACGGCGTCTCGATGGGGTCCGCGGTAATGAGAGCGGTGCGACCAAGCACGCCAATACCGGATCGAGCGCTCCTTCAGCTCTTCCACCCGATCATCGGGACGCGGGTAGACCGCCGGCCCATCTTTCGAGTAGGCGAGCCAAAAGATAAATCGCTCGCCGGCCCGAACCGTGAATTTCCCCGACAGCCGCTCCCGCGTCATCTCCAGCGGAATGGTGGAAGCGAGGTGAAAGAGCCCGCCGTCGATATTGGAGAAGTATCCTTCCCGGCCTCGGCGTTTGAAGATCGGAATATATTGACCGTCGGCCGGACGCGGCAGACAGTCGACCGCCATCTCGGCGCTTCCATCGATCCCTTCGACAATCCGAACGATGCTTCGAAACGGGATCATGATCTCCCGCTTCTCCTCCTCCGTGAGGACCGGCATGAAGTCGGTGACCCGGACAAGCCCGCTTTGGGTATAAAAGTCGGTCATCAATAAATTCGTGTCTTTGATATAACGTTGGTCGGCGGCGAAGCCGCGGGTCGGACGGATCGAGAAATAACCGCCTCGCAGCGCATCGAGCAGACGATTAAAAACCGACGGGCTGTCGAAACGGGGAAGACAGAGCCAATCGATCGAGCCGGTGCTGGAGATCAGCGCCGCGCAACGCGCGTCGCCAATGACGGCATAATCGGAGATTTTGGGGACGGTCTGAAGGGCCATACGTTATCCCAGCCTCGAAATTTCAATCAACGAAGTTCTCTCTCTCTATGGTAAAGCAAAGCCGAGAAGCGAGGCAAGCAACGGAGGGATCCATTCGGGGTGGCTTGATTCTCATTCGGAAATCGGGTAAAAATGAGAGGGTTTTTTAAAATTAACCATTGGGATCATCGATGAAAGTCATTTCGACCGAGCGGATCAGCGTCTCTCTTTTAAGCGGCTTATTGATATTCCTTCTCGCCGGATGCGCCGGCGGGGGGGGTGCAACGGATGACAGCGGAGGGGGAGGGACGGGGCTGCCCGGCGCCCCTGCAGTTTCGATTGCCGCCGGAAATGGCGAGAATATCTTAACGATGGCCCCCGGCACCGGAACCTCCGCATCGACCTTTACGCTCTACTGGTCTACCTCGCCGACCGTGACGGTGACGACCGGGACAAAGATTCCGAGTGTGCAACCGACCTTTCACCATACCGGTCTGACCAACGGCACCCCGGTCTTTTATGTGGTCACTTCCGATTTGAGCACCGGCGCCAGCTTTCCGTCCGATGTCGTCGGCAGTATGCCGGGCACCTGGTTCAAAGTGGAGACCTGTTCTACGCCACCCTGTTCCCCTTCTTCCCTTCCTCCCGCGCGGGACAGCCACACGGCCGTGTATGATTCCACCTCCGACAGAATGATTGTTTTTGGAGGAAAGGTCGCAGGCGCTCCGGAAAATGATCTTTGGATTCTGCAGAACGCCTCAGGGACGATTCCGACCTGGAGCCAATCATTTGCTCCAACTCTCCCTCCAAAACGCCTCGGTCATACAGCTGTTTACAACGATCAAGGGAATCAGATGGTCATTTTCGGCGGTGCGCTGGACTCAAATGGCAACCAGCTAACGAACGACCTCTGGGGTTTAACCAATGCGGATGTTCCTTCGGGTTCTCATTGGACCTCGCGCTCCGCCGGTTCCGCTCCAACCCATCGCTGGGGACATTCGGCGGTCTACGATTTAGCAGCGGATACGATGGTTGTCTTCGGCGGGATTGAGCAGACGGGCCAGACCCTTTTATCCGAGGTGTGGGTCCTCCATCAAACATCGACCTCTCCAATCTGGCAGCAGGTGACCCCCTCCGGGGGTCCTCCCTCGGCTCGCTGTTGCATGGCGGCAGGATACGATGCGGCAAACCGACGGATGATTATCTTCGGCGGTTTTGGAGGCGCCGCTCTTTTCGGCGATCTCTGGACGCTGACGTTCGACCCGACCTTTTCAACGGCCACTTGGCAGCAGCTGACCCCTTCGGTCGGGACGGCCCCTGCGGCCCGCTGTTGCGGGGTCGGTCTCTGGGATGGGAGCCAATTTCTCGTCTTCGGAGGAGGTCAGTTCGGGAATCCCGCTTCGGATGACCGGGTTCACGCGCTCGTTTTGGGAGCGACCACCTTTTCATCCGCCGACGGACCGGGCGGCGGGCCTGCGGCACGGACCTTCCCGACCGCGGTTCCGGTGGGACGGCTACTCTTGTTCGGCGGTTCAAGCGCGTCGGCGGCGTTGAATGACCTCTGGCAGTTAAAATAGCCCTGCGCGGTTTTCAACCTGAAGGGCGCTACGGCCTTTTTCTGAAATGAATCGCTTTCCGTCGGGTCAGGTGATAGAAGCCGTACGTTGAAAGGGTCGATCCGAGCCCGCTCTCACGGGCGCCCGACCAGGGAAGGGCGGGCTCCAGGTAGTCGCATCGATTTTGGAAGAGGGTGCCCGCTTCCAACTCCCGCGCGAAGAGCTCTGCGCGCATCCGGTCGCGCGTCCAGACCGAGGCGGTCAGGCCGAAGCGGCTCTCATTCATTTTCGCGAGCGCCTCGGCATCGTCGGCAACCGAGAGGACCGGCACGATCGGCCCGAAGCTCTCTTCCTGCATCACCTTCGCCTCGTTCGGAACATCGGCGAGCAACGTCGGCTCAAAGAAATTTCCCTTCGTTCCCTTCAGGCGCTTGCCGCCGAGAAGAAGCCGCGCCCCGCGGTGGACCGCCTCTTTGACTTGGCCCTCTAAAAAAGCAATCGCCTCACGGCGCGCGAGCGGTCCCATCGTCGTCTTCTCGTCGATCGGATCGCCGAGCTGATATTTCTCCAACACCGATTTTGCCCGGGCAAGAAAATCTTTGTAAAGCGTCCGATGAACATAGACCCGCTCCACGGCGCAGCACGATTGCCCTGCATTGTAACAGGCGCCGTCGACGATGTTCTCCGCCGCAAAGTCGAGATCGGCATCGGCCGCAACGTAGGCCGGGTCTTTTCCTCCGAGCTCCAATCCGACGCCGAGGAGATGCTTCGCCGCCTGCTCATAGACCTTCGTTCCGGTGGCAACCGATCCGGTAAAAGCGATGTAGTTAATCCGGGAATCGCCGACCAGCCGGGACGCGTGTTTATCGGTCAAGATCAGGCTGGTCACCAGACTCGGAGGATCGAGGTCGCCGAAGGCATTCTCGAAATGTCGGCCGACGAACGGCGTCAGCGGGCTGTGTTTTAACAGCACGCTGTTCCCGGCAAGGAGCGCCGGAACGACAACGTTGACGGCGGTGAGGAGCGGGTAATTCCAGGGGGCGATGTTGTAAATCACGCCGAGCGGCGCATGTTCGACCCGAAGGTGAAAGCCTGGTTTCGAGGGGAGGGTTCCAGGGGAGAGTGTCTCTCTTGCAATTGAGAGCATATACTCGGCCCGGGCGAAGAAGGTCTTCATCTCGGCGTGCGCCTGGGCCAACGGTTTTCCCATCTGATGGCTGATCTCCCGGGTGATCTGGTCTGTCTGGTCTCGGAAGTACTTCAGCCCCTGCCCGACCCGATGCGCCCGCTCTTCCAGCGGAACGCGATGCCACCGCTCATACGCCTTGCGCGCGGCGGCGACTTTCGCTTCGAGCGTCTTCCCCTCGTCGAAGGGAAGCTCCGCAATTACTTTTTGATCGTAAGGATTGACGATTTTGAGATACAACGCTCTCCTCCTATTCGGGTGTGACATAGGCGGCGGTGATCCCGCCGTCGACCATCAGCGACGCTCCGGTCATATACGATGAATCGTCGGAGGCGAGAAAGAGGGCCGCTTTCGCGATCTCCTTCGCCTCGCCGAATCGGCCCATCGGAATATGGACCAGCCGGCGCTGCTTCTTTTGCTCGGTGTTCAAGAACTTCATCAACAGCTCCGTCCGGAGCGGGCCGGGACAGAGGGCATTCACCCGGATCTTCTCCCGCGCATGAATCACCGCCAGCTCCCGCGTCATCGCCAGCACTCCCCCTTTGCTCGCGGTGTACGCCAGTTGTGGCGTCGCCGCGCCGAGGAAGGCGACGAAGGAAGCGGTGTTGATAATCGATCCCCCACCCGCGCGTCGCAGCGCCGGGACGCCAAATTTGCAGCCGAGGAAAACCCCTTTGAGATTCACCGCCATGGTATTGTCCCAAACCGCTTCCTCCGTCTGAACGGCGTCGTCGTCCCGGCTGTCCATGATCCCGGCATTGTTGAAGAGGATGTCGAGTCTGCCGAACGCCTTTTCCGTCGCCGCGATCATCGCCTCGCAATCGAGGGCCCGCATGATGTCGGCTTGCAGGGGGAGCGCCTGTCCTTTATTTGTATTGGCCTCAATCATTTTCGCCGTTTCTTTGGCGCTCGCTTCATTGAGATCGACGGCGACGACCTGCGCCCCCTCGCTTGCAAAGAGGAGCGCCGACTCCCGGCCGATCCCGCTCCCCGCCCCCGTAATGAGGGCGACCTTATTTGCTAATCGCATCGTCTCTCCTTTCTGAAGGTCATTTCCTTCGCCGATCTGCGGCAGCCTTTACCAGCGCGTCAAACAATCTTTGCTGCAGCGGGTCTTTCTCGGCGGCTAATTCCGGGTGCCACTGGACCCCGATCAGCCAAGGGTGCTCTATGTGCTCGACCGCTTCAATCGTTCCATCCGGTGCTTGCGCCGTCGATTTTAAGCCGGGAGCGAGCCGGCGAACCGCCTGGTGATGCCACGAGGGGGCGACGAACGCTTCCGCAATGAGGATCTCGGCCAGATGACTCTCCGGCGCCAGCTGGATCGAATGCGTGGTCGGCTCGCGCGGCGGGAGGCGATGCGGCACCGCCTCTCCGACGAAATCGGGAAGGTGTTCGACCAGCGTTCCGCCCAGCGCGACATTGATCACCTGGCTGCCGCGGCAGATCCCGAAGGTCGGCAATCGGGCGTCGAGGCTCTGCTTCACCAGCATGATCTCGCTCCGATCCCGCTCCGGATCGACCGAATAAATCGTCGGATGACGAACGCCGCCGTACAGAGATGGATCGAGGTCGCCGCCCCCGGTTAAAATCAGCCCGTCGATCCGATCGATCACCCTTTTTAAATCGGGCGCTCCCGGTGGGATCAGGAGCGGAATGCCGCCCGCCCGCCGGACTGCGTCGACATAGGGTGCAGGGAGATAAAAACGATTCTCTTCACCACGGCCATATGTGGTAATTCCGATCAGCGTGGACATGGTCTTCTAAATCCGCTCAAAGTAGCGCTGCCGTTCCCAGTCGGTCACCGCTTTATCGTATGCCTCCTGCTCGGTCCGGTAGAAGTGGAGGTAATGCTCGACGACCTCCTCGCCCAATGCCTCTTTGGCGAAGGCACTCTTCTCGAAGAGGTCGGTCGCGTCGCGGAGTGTGCGCGGCACCCGGGGGAGATGTTGCGCGGCGTAGATATCTCCCTCGAAAATCGGCGGCGGCGCAATTTTGTTTTCAATCCCATCCAACCCGGAGGCAAGCGCCGCCGCCAAGGCGAGATAGGGATTGCAGTCGGCGCCGGGAATCCGGCACTCGATCCGCAGGCTGCTCCCCTCCCCGACGACGCGGAACCCGGCGGTCCGGTTATCGTAGCTCCAGGCGAGCCGCGTCGGCGCCCAGGAGCCGGTCTGGTAGCGCTTGTAGGCGTTGACGGTCGGCGCGTAGAAGACCATCACCTCCGGCGCATGGGCGATCCATCCGCCGAGAAACCAGCGAAAAGTGTCGGAGCAGGCGACCGGCCCGAGCCGCCCCTTTCCGGGAAAGGCGTTTTGGTTCTTCTGCCAGAGACTCAAGTGGATGTGGCAGCTCGATCCCGCCTGGTCGGCGGCGAGCTTCGCCATGAAGGTGACGCTCAGCCCCATCTGCTCCGCGATTTCTTTCAAGCACTCCTTGAAGATGGCATGGCGGTCGGCCATCGTCAGGATGTCGGCGTAGCGGACGTTGAGCTCGTGTTGTCCCCGCCCCCACTCTCCTTTCGAATTCTCCACCGGGATCCCCGATTGCTTGAGGTGGCGGCGCGCCGCGCCGTTGAACGCTTCTTCGCGCGCCCCCTGCAGCGCATGATAGTCTTCCAGATACCAGCCGGCCGGTTCCAGTCCGGTGTAGCCTTTGGCTGCGGCGTCTCGATAAGAGGTCTTGAAGAGGTAGTATTCCAATTCCGAAGCGGCCGCGGCGCGGTATCCCAATTGGGCGGCCCGGTCGATCTGTTTTCTCAACACCGAGCGGGGGGCCTGCGCCACCGGGCGGTGGCTTTTATCGTTCCGGACATCGCAGAGGATCAACGCCGTCTTCTCCAGCCAGCTTGCAACGCGGAGGGTCGTGAAGTCGGGAACGAGATGAAAATCGCCGTAGCCCTTTTCCCAATTGGCCAGCCGATATCCCGGCACCGGCTCCATTTCCATATCGACGGTCAACAGATAGTCGCAGGCGTGGGTTCCCTTCTTCGCGGCATCTTCCAAGAAGAAGTCGGCATCGAGCCGCTTTCCCATGAACCGGCCATAGTGATCGGTGAAGACGAGCAGGAGGGTATCGATCTCCCCCGCGCTCACCCGCCGTCTCAGCTCATCCTGCGTGAGCATGCCAGGAATCTTGGAACCCATCGGACACCCTCCCTTAGAATGGAAGCTCGGCTCTCCAAACTTGGAAATATGCTTATAATACCCCATTGAGTGAAACGTGAAAAGAGGTTTTATGAAGGAAACCGAGAAGGGCTATTTGACAACCAAACCGGTGTTTCCCTATGATCACGGTAGTGTGAGAAGAGGCGCGTTCAGGATGGATGAATGCCCGCATGAAGCGGGTAAGAAGAGGAGAGACGGCGATGTTTACGGTGATGGGTGCGACGGGACATACGGGAGGGGTGGTTGCGGATCGGTTGCTGGCCGCGGGGAAGAAGGTCCGGGCGATCGGTCGCTCCACCGACCGACTGCAGCCGCTGACAAAGCGCGGCGCTGAGCCGGCGGTGGGAGATGCGAATGAGGTTGCTTTCCTCACCTCGGCCTTTCAAGGAGCGGAGGGTGTTTATGCGATGGTCCCCCCCGACTATGCCGCGCCCGATCAGCGCGCCTACTACAATCGCATCGGCGCGGCAATCGAAAATGCGCTCCGTTCATCGGGCGTCCGCAAAGTGGTCTTTTTAAGCAGCCTCGGCGGCGAGCGGTCGGAAGGGACCGGCCCCATCACGGGGCTGCACGATCTGGAGGAGCGGTTTCGGAGGCTCGGCATCGATCTCTTGGTTCTTCGCCCCGGCTACTTCTATGAGAATTTCTATTCGTCATTAGGACTCATCAAACATCAAGGAATCAACGGCGGCGCCATGGAACCGGAGATCCCGGTGACCATGACGGCGACGAACGACATCGGCGCGGTTGCCGCGGAAGAATTGATCGGCGGAAAATTTAACGGAACGGGGGTGCGGGAGCTGCTCGGCCCCCGCGACTATACGATGTCGGAGGCGACGCGCATTCTCGGCGGAAAAATCGGCAAACCCGATCTGAAGTATGTCCGGTTTCCCGACGCGGAGTTTGCGAAAGCGCTCGTTCAGGCCGGCTTCTCGCAGGGCGCCGCGGACGCATTCGTCGAGATGTCTCAGGCGTTCAACACCGGCAAGATTCGATCTCTCGAAGGACGCAATCCAAGAAACACGACGCCGACGACGTTCGAAAAGTTTGCCGATCAGTTGGCGGCCGCTTATCGGAAAATGTGAGTGCTGTGATGCGCTTGAGCCGGCGAATGATGCTCGGTTTAATCGGCACGGCCGCCATAACGATCTTGTCGGGATGTGGACCCAACTCGGGTCCACGATGGTGGCGGCGCCTCTGGTCTGGGAAGACGGCTGCGGCATCGATCCCGCCCTGCATCGTGAGGCCGGAGCAGACCGAAGGTCCTTATTTTGTCGACGAGAAACTCAACCGCGCCGACATTCGCTCCGACCCTTCGGATGGTTCGGTGAAGGAGGGGCTGCCGCTCCGGCTGACGATTCGGGTTCATGAGATCACAAACAACGCCTGCACTCCACTCGCGGGGGCGAGGGTCGATCTTTGGCACTGCGATGCGGCCGGTGTTTATTCCGACGTTCGGGATCGTTCCTTCGACACGCGGGGGAAAAAATTCTTGCGGGGCTATCAAACGACCGATACCGCCGGCAAGGCCGTATTTCTGACGATCTATCCCGGTTGGTATCAGGGAAGAACCGTCCACATTCACTTTAAGATTCGGACCGCGCCGGAGTCGAGACGCGGATATGAATTCACATCGCAGATCTATTTCGACGATGCCCAGACCGACCAGATCCATGCACACCCGCCCTACAACACGAAAGGCCAGCGGACCGTCAAGAATCAACAAGACGGCATTTTCAACGACGGCGGCCCGGAGTTGATCCTTCAGATGACCCAGGAAGCCGATGGGTATGCGGGGACATTCGATATCGGACTGGAAATGACTTAATTAAGATTCTGTTGAAGATGGGAGGGGTCATGGCAAAGATGCGAGCGGTGCAAGTAGCGCGTGCCAAGGGACCTTTTGAGTGGGTGGAACGCGATATCCCGGAGCCGGGCGCCGGATCGGTCCGAATCAAGGTCCAAGCGTGCGGCATTTGTAACAGCGACTCGTACACAGCGGAGCATTACATCGACAGTCAGGCGCAAGATCCTGCAGCGGAGTTGTCCAAACTCGGCGGCGCCAAAGTGATCTTGGCCACCGTCACGAACGGTGAAGCGATGAGTGCCGTCTTGGGAGGGCTCGCAATGAATGGGAAGCGGATCGTCCTGGGCGCACCGGCCGATCCGCTCCAGGTGCCGGCCGGCCTGCTTATCGGAGGGCGGCGATCGATCGTCGGCTGGCCTTCCGGATCATCCATCGATTCGCAAGACACCCTTGCCTTCAGCACACAGACGGGGGTCCGGTCGACGAATGAGCTCTTTCCGCTGGAGCGGGCCGCCGAGGGTTATGAACGGATGATGAGCGGCAAAGCACGATTTCGGGTCGTTCTCACGACGGGAAACGAAATGGCAAACCAAAGGTGAAAAAACCATGGCCGGTCTGTTTGAACCCTTCACCCTCCGTGACATCACTTTTCAAAATCGAATTGTCGTCTCTCCGATGTGTCAATATTCAAGCCGAGACGGTTTCGCGAACGATTGGCATCTCGTTCATCTTGGCAGCCGCGCGGTCGGCGGCGCCGGCCTCGTCTTCACCGAAGCGGCGGCGGTCCTTCCCGAAGGGCGGATCAGTCCGCAAGACCTCGGGATTTGGAGCGACCCGCACATCGCGCCGCTGAAGCGGATCACCTGCTTTATTCAGGAGCAGGGTAGCTTCTCGGGCATCCAGCTCGCCCATGCCGGGCGAAAGGCGAGCACCTACCGGCCGTGGGAAGGACAAGGTGTGGCTCCCGAGGCGGAGGGAGGATGGCGCAAGATCGTCGCGCCGAGCCCGCTGCCGTTTGCGGAAGGGTATGGCGTTCCGGAGGCGCTTACGGAAGCGGGAATTCAAGAAGTCGTCAATGGATTCGCCGAGGCCGCTCGCCGCGCGTTGGAGGCCGGCTTTTCCGTCATCGAGATTCATGCGGCGCACGGGTATCTTCTCCATGAGTTCCTCTCCCCGTTCAGTAATAGACGACCCGATCGATACGGCGGCTCGTTCGAGAACCGAACCCGTCTCCTGCGTGAGGTGGTCACGGCGATTCGGGGCGTCTGGCCCGATCGTTTGCCGCTCTTCGCTCGGATCTCGGCGACCGATTGGGCGCCGGGGGGCTGGGACATCGACGAATCGATCGAACTTGCCCGACAACTCAACCCGCTGGGGGTCGATCTGTTCGACTGCTCCTCCGGCGGCAATCGTCCTGATGTCAAGATTCCGGTCGCTCCCGGCTATCAGGTTCCCTTTGCGGAGCGGATTCGCCGGGAGGCCGGCCTGCCGACCGGCGCCGTCGGCCTGATTACTTCGCCGACTCAAGCCGAAGAGATTATTCGGAACGGCCGGGCCGATCTGGTTCTGCTCGCTCGAGCATTCCTGCGCGATCCCTACTGGCCGCTCCATGCGGCCTCTGAATTCGACGTCCCGATCCCTTGGCCCCCGCAATATCTCCGAGCCGCCCCGAAAGGAACCCCGGCGCGGGTCCCGGTCGATTCAGACAGACTTGAGCGCTGCTTCGCGGAGCACCATGCGATTATGTCGGAGAAGAAAGAGAAGCAGAAGTGATTCTGTAAAACCTAAAGCCCTACTTTATATTTATGAAGAGAGGGCCTCCCTTGTAATCTTCATCTCCTTGGAATGATCATAAAGAGAGCCTTCATTTAATTCCCCTCTGGTACCGCTGAATATGGCCATTGAGACAAAGGATCCGCAGCACCGTCCCCTCCTGCAGCGAATCGCCGACCAGGCCATGATCGAGCGAGGTCTCCTCCCCGACTTTTCACCCCAGGCGCTCGCCGAGTTGCGCCACCTTCAGGCACCTGTCGGACCGGCGGCGCCGCGAGACCTGCGGCATCTCCTCTGGTGCTCGATCGACAATGACGACTCGCGCGATCTCGATCAGCTCACGGTTGCGGAAGCGCTGTCGGACGGCCGGGTGAAGCTCCTGGTTGCGGTCGCCGACGTCGATGCGTGGGTGAAAAAGGATTCCGAGATCGATGAGCATGCGCGTCAAAACACGACGTCGGTCTATACGGTCGCTAAAATCTTTCCGATGCTCCCCGAAGCAATCTCGACCGATTTAACTTCGCTCAACGAGGCATCGGAGCGATCGGCGATCATTGTCGAGATGGTCCTCGGCGGCGACGGATCGTTTGAGCAAAGCGACGTCTATGTCGCGCGGGTCCGCAATCAAGCGAGGCTGACCTACAACGACCTCGCTTCTTGGCTGGAGCAAAGGGCGCCGGTCCCGCCGAAGGCCGGGGCGGTTCCCGGTCTGATCGAAAACCTTCAGCTGCAAGATCGGGTGGCCCAGCGGATGAAGGCGCTTCGACAGGAATGCGGCGCGCTGAGCTTTGAGACGGTAGAAGCGCGCCTGGTTTTCGATGACGGCAAAGTGAAAGAGGTTCTGGCCGACAAAAAGAACCAGGCGAAGGAGATGATCGAGAACTTTATGATCGCGGCCAACGGCGCAACCGCCCGCTTTCTGGCTTCGAAAAAGATTCCTTCGCTCCGGCGGGTCGTCCGAACTCCGAAGCGCTGGGACCGGATCGTCGCGCTTGCCTCGGAGCGCCGCTTCAACCTTCCTCAAGAACCCGATTCAAAGGCGTTGGAGGCATTTTTAACTGAAGCGCGCGCCGCCGACCCGGTCGGCTTTCCGGATCTCTCCCTTTCGATCATCAAATTGATGGGACCGGGGGAATATACGGTCGAAGGTCCGGGCGAGCCGTCCGCCGGTCACTTCGGTTTGGCGATCCGAGATTACACCCACTCCACCGCGCCGAACCGGCGCTATCCCGACCTGATCACACAGCGGTTGCTGAAAGCGGCGATCGGCGGAGAACCGCCCCCCTATGGCAGCGAGGCCCTTTCCGTCCTGGCCAAACAGTGCACGGAAAAAGAGGATGCGGCAAGGAAGGTCGAACGGCAGGTGAGAAAGTCGGCGGCGGCGCTCCTTCTGGCATCGCGGATTGGGGAGCAGTTTGATGCGATCGTGACCGGCGCAGCCTCCAAAGGAACCTGGGTCCGTCTTCTCCATCCGCCGATTGAAGGAAGGTTGGTGAGCGGGTTTGAGCGGGTCGACGTCGGCCAGCGGGTTCGCGTGCAGCTGGTTCGTACCGATGTGGAGAAGGGATTTATTGATTTTAAGCGGGTGGAGCGATGAGACGATTTGCCCCGAATCGTCTGCGTCGGGTCACGCTCCCGTGTCGAGCGGTATTAGGGCGAATTGAATACACTTTCGGGATCGGGCTCTCCGATCGATCAAAGAATCAGGCAGATTCGTAGGCGACAACCGACCCCATCACCGACCGATCCTTTGCCCAGCCGCCGAGGAGATAAATCGTCTGACCAATCATCGCGACCCCCATCGCGGCACGTGCTTCCGGCATCGGAGGAAGTTCCGACCACTTCTTTGAAGCTAAATCCAAGACTGCACCATGAGTGCCGATCCCCTCATCTCCTCGAAAACCGCCGAAGATATAAAGCCGACCGTTCACCACACAGGCCCCCTGCCCTGCCGACCCCCAGGGGAGCTTCAGCGAATTGACCGTCCACTTTCCCGTCTTCGGATCGAAGATCTCAATCCGATCGTATTCGTTAAATCCCTGCGGGGTGAAGGCGACGCCGCCGAGCGCCCAGAGCGCTCCATTCATTACGACGGCGGACGCGGCAAAGCGCGGCGTCGGCATCGGGGCGACCTCTTCCCATTCGGGCATGCCGGGCTGCCATCTTTCCGAGAAGGAAAATGCCGGGTCGGTTTGCGGCCCCCCTTCGGTGGCGTTTGGGTGATGGCCGCCGATGATATATATCTTTCCGTCAAGGATCGTGGAAGCGGGATAGTCGTGCGGCTCAAGAAGGTCGGGACCGGTTTCCCATCGATCCTCCTTTGGAAAGTAGGTCTCGACCGTGGTAAGGAATTTGAATTTTCCGTCGGGCTTTTTGAATCCGCCGCCGATCACGTACATTGCATCGCCGATGGTTGCCGCCATTGCGCCGGAGCGGAGGGTCGGCATCGGTCGGAGTGAGGACCAGCGGTCGGTTTTGGGATCGTAGACTTCGGAGAGGTTGAGGCTTTTAAAAGCTGGTCCGCCGCCGCCGAAGGAGTAGATCTTGTCTTTGTAAACAGCGACAGCCGGATGAGATCGAGGGGCGCTCAGCGGTGCTTTTTCTGACCATTCGCCCGACGCCGTTTCCATGATTTCCTATCCTTTAGATTTTTCCAGTGATGTAGCCCGCCGCCCGCTCGAACTTGTCGTAGGGGCCGGCGTTGGTGGAGACGCGGTTGAATTTTTCGATGACGGCCCGCTCGCGTGCCGTCGGCTGGGCGAGGTAGGTGGAGGGGTGGAAGGAGTCGAGCTGCATCCCGCGTTGGACGGCGGCGCGGAAGTTTTTCTCGATCCGCTCGAAGTTGATCCGATACGGCGAGACGATTCGGTAGGACCACTCCATTCCGAAGCAGGGCATGCCGACGTGGGCGGTCAAGATGTTGGCGCCGAAGACCGATTTCAGCGTGTTGTAGATCGTGCCGTACGATTCCGGGAAGAGATCGAAGTTATCGGTGTGGACGCCGACCATTCCCCCCTCTGTCAAACGTGAGGCGAGGAGCTGATAGAACTCTTTGGTATAGAGCATCTTCGAAGGACCGTGCGGCTCGGTTAAATCGACGATGATGACATCGTATCGGTTCTTTTCTTCTTGCAGATCTTTCAACGCATCGACACAGCGAAGGTCGAGCCGCTGGTCGTCGAACGCGCCGCGTGAAATATCGGGGAGGTATTCTTTCGATTTGTCGATCACGACCTGATCGATCTCCGCCATCACGATCCGCTCGATCCCCGGATGTTTCGCCGCCTCCTCGATCGCGCCGCCGTCGCCGCCGCCGATGACATAGATGCTCTTCGGATTCTCGCAGGCGAGCAACGGTCCTTGAACGAGATATTGATGATAGCGCTCTTCGTCAAGGTAGGAGACCTGGATCTTCCCGTCGAGGAACATGATCCGGCCGAAGGTGTTGGTCGTATAAATCTCGATCTCCTGCAGGCCGGTGGTCCCCTTGTAGAGAACGCCCATCGGGACATAGACGTGGCCGAAGTCGGCGGTGACAAATTCGGTCTGTCCCTGTTTTGATTTCGAGATGGAAGGAGGTAAAGAGATCGGCTCGGTCATTATCTCGTCACCGCTCCTTCTGAGGCGGACGAGACGTGCCGCGCATACTTTGCCATGACGCCGCTTTTGTACCGGGGCTCCGGCGCTTTCCAGTTTTTCAGTCTTGCTTGAATTTCCTCGTCGGAGAGCGCCACGCTCAGCTGCCGCGCTTTGATGTCGAAGGTAATCGTGTCCCCATCCTTCAGTGCGGCAATCGGTCCGCCGACCGCCGCCTCCGGGGCGACATGTCCCGCCATCAATCCCCGGGTGGCGCCGGAGAAACGTCCGTCGGTCATCAGCGTCACCTAGTCGCCGAGGCCCGCTCCCATCAATGCGGCGGTCACGCCGAGCATCTCCCGCATTCCGGGGCCTCCCTTCGGTCCCTCGTATCGGATCACGATCACATCGCCGGGTTTGATACTCCCCGACTGAACGGCAGCGAAGGCCTCTTCCTCACAGTCGAAGACGCGTGCCGGGCCGCGATGGAGCAGCCGCTCGTGGCCGGCGACCTTGACGACGCATCCTTCCGGCGCGAGATTTCCCTTCAAAATGACGAGCCCACCGGTTTTCTTGATTGGATCGGACAGAGGTCGGATGACCGCCTGTCCGGCGGTCTCTTTCGCAGAGGCGGCCTCTTCTCCGATGCTCTTTCCGCTGACCGTCTTCTGATCGGCATGGAGCAGCCCGGCGTCCAACAACCGCTTGGCGAGAAGCCGAATGCCGCCGGCGCGGTGCATGTCGGTGGCGACATATTTCCCCCCCGGCTTGAGATCGGCCAGGAGCGGGGTCTTGGCGCTGAGCGTGTCGAAGTCGCCGATATCGAGCGGGAGGTTCATCTCTTGCGCGATGGCGAGAAAATGAAGCACGGCGTTGGTCGAGCCGCCGCTGGCCGCCACCGACACGATTGCGTTTTCGATCGATTTGCGGGTGATGATTTGGCTCGGCCGGATGTCGCGCTTGAGGGCCTCGACCACCTGCCGTCCCACTTCGAAAGCGACCTGATCCTTTTCGGGATCTTCCGCCGGCACGCCGGCGCTTCCGGCCAATGAGATCCCCATGATCTCCATCGCCATCGCCATCGTATTTGCCGTGAACTGGCCGCCGCAGGCGCCGGCGCCGGGACAGGCGTGGTCTTCGAGGTCGGCCATCTGAAGCTCGGTCAGCTTTCCCTTTGCAAAGGCGCCGATCCCCTCGAAGACATCTTGAATCGTGACATCGTGCCCTTCAAAACGGCCCGGAGCGATCGATCCCCCATAGAGCATGATGGAGGGAAGATCCAAACGGGCGAGCGCCATGACCGTTCCCGGAATCGTCTTATCGCAGCCGGAGAGGGCGACGACCGCGTCGAAGAGATAGCCGCGGGCGCAAAGCTCGATCGAGTCGGCGATCACCTCGCGGCTGATCAATGAGGTCTTCATCGCCTCGGTCCCCATGCTGATTCCGTCGGAGATGGCGATCGTGTTGTACTCCATCGGTGTTCCGCCGGCGGCGCGAATCCCCTCTTTCACTTTCGCCGAGAGCCGCCGAAGATGGAAGTTGCACGGCATCGCTTCGATCCAGGTGTTCGCGACGCCGATGATCGGCTTGCGCAGATCTTCTTCGGTGAAGCCGATCGACTTAAAGTAAGAGCGCGCCGCGGCCCGGTCGGGCCCGTCGGTAATGATGTGGCTTTTGTGCTTTAAATTGGAACCCATGAAGGACATCCTCGTTCTTTGGATTTTCGCTGCGGGGCGAGCGCGACGGCTCGCCCCGCAGGAAGACGGTCTTAGGCAAAATGAGAAGCGCGGTACTTGGCGATGTTGTCGCGGGAGTTGGTACAGCCGAGTTCGACTTTATCGCGGGCCGCGCCGATAAACATCGTGCTCGAGAAATCTCCTTCTCCATACGGAGAGACGGAATAGTCGCCGAGGACATAGACCGGGACCTTCTTCTCCGCCAAGAGCGGGAGATAGACCTCTTCGACCGCGAGAAACTCGAAACCCTCCGGACCGAAGCCCCATGGGGATTGTTTTCGGACCTCATTCGGCGACTGCTCTTTGTAGGTGGTTCCGATTCCTTCTTCGTAATCTTTCGGCAGGAGCTCCTTGATGTAAAACCCCTTCGGACGGGGTGCGGCGCCGTCGCGCATCTTGATCTTGGGACGGTAGAAGTCAAAGCGCGATGGATCGGGCGGTGTCGGATAAAAGTCGATATACCGCGACCGCTCAAGGTGGTGCTTTCCGGTCAAATAAGTTGCGAAGATATTCCCGGTGAGAAACGGATCGGCCTGCCCTTGGCCGTTGTCGCCGAAGCCATAGAAAATCCGGCTTTTGCTGGTGAGCCCTTTGAGTTGCGGCTCGATCTGCTTAAAGGCCTCCTCCGGAATGGCATCTTTTGCAAACTGTTTCTTGATCCAATCGTTGAGTTCCCGCCACTTTTGAAGCTGTTTTCCCGGACTGGTATAAATGCTCGTTATGCTCATCGAATCGCCTCTCTCCCCGTGCCCTCTCCGCGAGAGGGAAATTTAGATTTAGATGAAGAAGAATCGCTAGATAATGTACGATTTGCCTCCAAATTGTCAAGATGAAATCGATCTTTCTTCTCCGAGCGGCCGGGTCTCCGGCACCGATTTTTTTGCCGGATCGACCGAGATCAAGGTGGCTTTCCAAAGCCGGTTTTGATACATTTCCCAAAACGGATCTGATCGCAGGGGGAACAGATGGGAGTGGAGGCGCAATGCACGGTCGATTTTTCCGACCGGACATCAAAGGGGAGGGCGCTGCTGGAGACCGATGCGCTTTTATTTCGCGGCGATTTTCGGCTTTCGATTTCATTCAAGTCGATCCAATCGGTTGCGGCCGACGGCAAGAGATTAAAGGTCATCTTTTCGGATGGGGTTGCCCTCTTTCATCTCGGCCCGCAGGCGGAGAAATGGGCGGAAAAGATTCGGAATCCGAAAAGCCTCCTCGATAAGCTCGGGGTTAAGCCTGATTTGATCGTCTCGATCTTGGGAATTAGGGCGGAACCGTTCCTTAAGGAGCTGCGGGGACGGGCCAAAGAGGTCGTTGAAGGAAAGTGTGCAAAGGGGTCCGATCTGGTTTTCCTCGGGATTGAAGCGCCGTCGGCGCTGAAGAAGCTGAAACCGTTGCTAAAGATGATCAAGCCCGAAGGGGCGATTTGGGTGGTCTCACCGAAAGGCAAGGATGGGATAAAGGAGGGTGAGATCTTTGCCGCCGCCAAAGAGGCGGGGTGGGTCGCTGTGAAAGTCGCCCGCTTTTCCGAGACCCACACCGCCAATAAATGGGTCATTCCGGTGGCGCACCGCCCATTCCGCCCATTCCACGCATTCCAAAAGAGGAGTCAGTGATGATCCGGTGCACCTGGGCGGGAGAGCACCCCCTGATGATCGAATATCATGATAAAGAATGGGGGGTGCCGTTGCATGAGGAGGACCGCCTTTTCGAATTTCTGGTCTTAGAAGGGGCTCAGGCGGGATTGAGTTGGAGGACCATTCTGGAAAAAAGGGAGAATTATCGAAAAGTATTTGACCATTTCGATCCCGCCAAGGTGGCCCGATATACCGATGCGAAGATTAAGCGCCTCTTGGATGATCCGGGGATCGTTCGAAATCGTCTGAAGGTGGCCGCCGCGATTCTCAATGCGCAAAAGACACTTGAAGTTCAGAAGGAGTTCGGATCGCTCGATCGATACCTATGGCAATTTGTCGAGGGACGCCCGGTTCGAAACGCGTCTAAAACGTTCAAGGAGGTCCCCTGCCGGTCCGATCTCTCCGATCGGATGAGCCAAACGCTCGCAAAACGGGGTTTTAAGTTCGTCGGAACGAAGATCTGCTACGCCTTTATGCAGGCGGTCGGAATGGTTCAGGATCACACGACCGACTGCTTTCGGTATAGAGAAATCAATCCCCTTTAGACAGATTTCGTCGGAACGAGAAAAAGGCGGTTTCCGGGAGGGAGGCCTCGGAAGACGTTTAATAAAATTTTTCGTAGTGAATCGATTTTTTCGGCATTCCTTTTTCGAGGAGAAGGGTGCGGACTTCCTTGATCATCTCCCCGTTGCCGCAAAGGTACGCATCGAGAGAATCGACGGTCTGAATCAGCTGGGGCAGGAGATGCGTGACCCGTCCCTTCAATCCCTGCCATCTATCGCTCGGCTGGGAGAGGGTCATGAAAAATTTGAAGTGAGGATGCTTTCCGGCCAGCGCAGTCAGCTCCTCTTGATAATAGAGATCAACTTCGTTTCGGACCCCCCAGTAGAGGGTCATCGGCCGCTGGCTTCCGCTCCGAAGAAGGTGAACGATCATCGATTTAATCGGCGCAATGCCGGTGCCGGTTGCCACGAAGAGGAGCGGGGTCGTTGCCGTCTCGTTGACCGTGAAATAACCGAGCGGATAGAGGAATTTCAGCTTGTCGCCGAGCCGAAGGGAATGAAGGTGGGTCGATCCGGGTCCCCCCTTTACCAGGTTCACGCAGAGTCGAATCACCTCTTTTTCTTCCGGAGGGGAGGCGATCGAATAGGGCCGATTGTTTTGCCGGGGATGTCCATCCCTGATCTCGGTGACCTCGATCGAGACATACTGGCCGGCGGTAAAACCCAACTGCGGCGGATCGATCATTCTCAGGCTGATTTCCTTCACATCGTGGGTCAAGATCTGAATGTCGGTCACTTCCGCGCTGCACTTTGGAGGTTGCATGCTACTCCTAACAAATCAAATTATTTGTAAAACAATTCCGCCTGCTCGATGCATCGGACGAGATTGGGGTTTGCCTCTGCGGAGAGGACGCTCGAAAATTCAATCCCGGAGACGAACGCATTTTTAAAGGAGGCGCTCCACTTCACCGCGCCTTGCACCGCTTCGGTGACCTCCTGTCCTTCAAGCAAGAAATGCAGGGTGATTTTTACGGGGGTCTCGCGCTTCATCTCTTTTCCGGTATACATCTCCAGCCCGCCCCGGCTGATGCCGCCGACATAAGCCTGATCGAAATCTCCCTCCGGCAAGATCACTTCAGCGATCGATTTGATCGTGACCCGAATGTGCTTCCGCTTCTCAATCATCTCTGCCTGATCTCCTTATCACGTTGAATGTCGGGCGGACGAGCAGCCGTTTTCTCAATTTATGAGAGAGGGTCATATTTCTTTTGATATAAATGAATCAATACCCCTTCTCTCAAACCATAATCACTGACATACACAGGATCATATCCGAAAAGCTCCATGACGGCGATTAAAATCAAACTTCCGGTGAGGATAATATCTTCCCGCCCCTTCTCGAGGCCGAGTGTTTTCCGCCGCTGCTCCAGCGGCATCACGGAGAGCTCCTTAAAAATGCGCTGGATGGCGCCGAGTGAGAGCGGGTAGCGATTGACTTTTTCCGGATCGTACTCCTTCATCTTCTGGTCGATCGCCGCCAAGGTCGTGATGCTCCCCGCCGTTCCTGCAAAGAGGCCCTTTGGGGGGAAATGATAACCGATCGGCTTAATGACCTTGTCAATCGCCAGCCGTAACGCTTTTAACTCTTCCGAGGTCGGCGGGTCCGATTTTAAATACTTCTCGGTCAGGTGAACCACACCGAGCTCGGTGCTGAGGAGGAAGTTCGGCGCATCCCCTTCCGCCCCGATGAACTCGGTGCTTCCGCCGCCGACATCGATGACGAGCATCGGCTCCGTTTCGTTTTGAATGACGAGGTTCACTCCGAGAAAAGTACAGAGGGCTTCTTCCTCTCCCGAGATGACTTGGATATCGAATCCGGTCTGCTGTTTTACTTCTTTCAGGAAAGCCTCTCGGTTTTGTGCTTCCCGGACGGCACTGGTACCGACGATAATCAAATCGTCCACCGGATGTTTTTGGAGAAGCGCTCTAAAGCGCTTTAATGCAACGATCGATCGCTCGACGGCGGCGGGAAGAAAGGCCTTGTTGATCGAAAACCCCTCGCCGAGCCGTGTAATTTCTTTGGCCGAGCAGATCTCCTTCAGCGATTGTGCATCGTTCATCTCTGCCACCAGAAGACGAAAGGTGTTCGTGCCGATATCGATCCCAGCTAAAACCGCCATTGCTTTCTTCTCCTCAATCTCATACTGATACTGAAGGCCATTGATGCAGATAAAACTGGATCTAAGCTTTAATTTGGATTCTAAGGTGCGCTCTTTTCTTCTGAAGCGGTAGATTGGTTCAACTCACGGATTTGCTCGATCAGATGTTTCTGCTCCTCCAGCAAAAGGCCGATCCGTCGAAATTCCCTTTTTCTTTCTTCTTCGGCGAGACTCCCCTTTCCTCCCCAATGATCGACAACCCGTTTGCCGAGATTCTGGTACGCTTCGAAGAGCCTCCGATTGACCCGCTCCAAGCGATAGCGGATTCGAACCAGCTCGACATGGGTGAAGGTGTGATCGACCCCGGAGGCGGCCCGGGATCGCACCGTCTGCCATCCTCGGATCATATCTTCTTTCCACCGTTTTGGAAAGAGGTCCGGGTCGGTTTTAAACCACTTTCTCAGAAAGAACTCCCATGAAAGAGACATCAGATGATCTCCATTATCCGGCCGTGAGCCACTCCAATTTTCCTTTCCATTTTCTCTCCAAGAGGGTGCGGATCGGACGGCTTTCCGATTCGGATAAGTGCGGGTCCCGGTCGATCCAGGCAAAGGCTTCCTGGCGGGCGGTCTCGAGCATGGCCGCGTCCCGCATTAAATTGGCGATGCGCAGTTCAGGGATCCCCGATTGGCGGGTGCCGAAGAACTCTCCCGGCCCGCGAATCTCCAGATCGATCTCGGCGATCTTGAACCCATCCGCATTCCTGGCCATCGCTTCCAGGCGACGTTTAGCTTCCGCGCTCAAAGGGTACTCCGCCGCCAGAAAGCAAAATGACTGATCGGTTCCCCGACCGACGCGACCGCGCAGCTGGTGGAGCTGCGCCAACCCAAAGCGCTCGGCATGCTCGATCAACATCACGGTGGCATTCGGGATATCAATTCCGACTTCGACCACCGTGGTTGCGACGAGTAGGTCGATCCGCTTTTCTTTAAAATCGCGCATGATCGATTCCTTCTCTTCACGCTTCAGCCTTCCATGTAAAAGACCGATCCGCCGATGGGGAAAAGTCTCCTGTTGCAGCAGGGCCGAGAGTTCAATCGCTGCCTTGAGGTCGGTCTTTTCAGATTCTTCAATGAGGGGACAGACCGCGTAGGCCTGTCTTCCTTGGGCGAGCTCTTTTTCAATCAAGGCATAGGCCCGCTCTCTCTGTTTTCCATAGAAGAGGGAGGTTCGAACCGGCGGCCGGCCCGGAGGCATTTCGTCGATGACCGAGATGTTTAGATCGCCGTAGAGGGTCAGCGCCAAGGTTCGCGGGATCGGCGTGGCGGTCATAATAAGGACATCCGGCCGAACCCCTTTTCCTGCCAGCTTTGCTCTCTGCAGCACCCCGAATTTATGTTGCTCATCGACAACGACCAGGCCGAGGCGGTTAAACGCAACCCCCTCTTGAATCAACGCGTGGGTCCCGATGATGAGATCATATCGACCCGCTTGGATTCCTTGCAGCGCTTCCTCTTTCGGTTTTTTCTTCATGTCGCTCGTCAGGAGCACGGCTATTCTCCCCAGGGCTTCCAGATATCCTTTGATTGAGAAGAAATGCTGCTCAGCCAGAATTTCGGTCGGCGCCATCAACGCGGCCTGATAGCCGTTTTCCAATGCGATCAGAATGGCCATCAGCGCAACCAGCGTTTTACCCGATCCGACATCTCCTTGAACCAATCGATTCATCGGCCGATCCAAGGCCATGTCGTTCTTAATTTCTGAAAGGACTCTCTCCTGGGCGCCTGTGAGACGAAACGGCAGAATGCCGCGCAGCCGCTCGGTCAGCGTTCCATTCAAATGAAAGGAAATTCCGGCTTCCTGTGTCGCGATCCGGCTCTTCCGAAGGGCGAGGCCGGTTTGAAGAAGAAAGAGTTCGTCGAATGAAAGGCGTCGGTGCGCCGGGGTGCGACCGAGGTTGAGCTCTGACAGCGATGTTCCGGCCGCTGGGAAATGAAGCTCCTGGACCGCCTTGGAGAGAGGAAGAAGACGGTACTTCTCGATGAGTCTCGACGGAAGGGCTTCGGCTATCTTCGCTCCATGCTGATGGAGTACCGATCTCATGAGGGATCGAATCTGCCGGCTGGTCAATCCCTTCGTCTCATGATAAACCGGGACAATCCGCCCCATATGAATCTGGATCTCTTCTTCGTCAACCTTCTCGTATTGAGGACTTTCCATTTCTAAATGATAGCCGCCGTAGTGGCTCCCTTTCACCTTTCCACTCAGCATGATCTTGTCGCCCGGTTTGAAGAGCTCTCTGAGGTAGGGTTGATTGAACCACTTTGCATGGAGCAGGCCGGTCTCATCCATGACCGCAATATCGACGATCTTCATCCTGCGGCGAGAGGTCTCCACCAAGGAAACGGCTTTGACCTGGGCTAAGATCGTCTGCTCCTCCCCGGCTTGAAGGTGGGCGATCTTTTTTAAAGCGGTACGATCTTCATATCGAAAGGGGGGAAAGAGAAGAAGGTCCTCGAGGGTTTGGATGCCAAGCTTATTAAAAAGAACGGCCCTTTTCGGGCCGATTCCCTTAATATATTGAATGGGCAAATCCCACTGAGGTACGGCAACGTCAAGCGGCGGAGGGGTCCTTTCGTCCATGTGCTCGAAGCAACTCTCTTAGATGTCCACGGTTTTCTCTTGCCTATTCGAGGAGTTCATGATAACATAGGCCTGTTTTTTTATCAATGAACTTTAGAATGAAAGGAATTGAGTCTCATGGCAAGAACATGTGAAATCTGCGGCAAGGGTCATCAAGTCGGAAATCTGGTAAGCCACGCGAACAATAAAAGTAAACGTCGGTTTCTACCGAATCTCCAGACCATTCGTGCGCTGATCGGAAAGGCTGTAAAGCGAATTCGGGTTTGTACGTCGTGCATTAAAGCAGGAAAAGTCATCAAGGCGGGATAGATCCCCGACCTTGGTGACAAATTGTGTCCGATGTCTAAGTAGTTTGCTTCCTTTAAACCTTCCTTCTGTTTTTACCCCCATTCCTCCCGCTCCCGTCGAAGGAGCACCTCCAGCGTAAGCGCATGGATTCTCAGTAGAAAAAAAATAACGACTCAAAAATAAGGTCCTCCGTCTAAACTGGCATTTCCCTTGCAAATTCTGTGTGCTAAAGAGAATTTTCTTCGTTTTTTCTTGAATTAAGAGGGAGAGAAATGCAGAAGACATATGGCCCCAAATCGGTTTGCCAAGCTGTAGGAATATCGCAACGGCAGCTCGGATATTGGGGAATGATTGGAGTAATCAATCCGGCCAAACTCATCCGCGGGGCAAAGGTGTTTAACCGATATACCGATGAGGATGTTGAGACGCTAAAGAAAGTTAAGATGCTGATCGAGGAAGGCTTCTTTGTGAGCAAAGCGGCAGAGAAGATTCAAAAATTAAAGGAAGAAGGCCTCCATCCACTCACGACGGAGCCAGCGGCCGAAAGACCTGCTCCCCTCGGAGAGAATGGAAATCCTTCCTGGCAAGACCCCGCTCACGTATTGGCTTCTTCTTTGTATCTCGAGGTTCGGCTCAGTGAAGAGCTGACGCATGTCAATCAAAAGCATTCTGCGCTCACCTGTATGGCGATACAGATCTTATTTCCTCCACTCATTAAGCTGTCGCAACAGAAAAATGAAATCCTATTTAAGCTCGCCGCGAAAGTGGCCGCGCTTAAAAGATCCAATGAGGTAATCAGCTATAAGGAAGACGGTATCTTCTTCTGGCTCCTACCGAATCGGGATATAGATCAGGCCCATCAATTGGGCCAAGAGGTGAGAAAACTCGTTGAGTCATTCCAGTGGGAAGTGCAAAACAAAAAGTTAAACTTACTTGCCGCCTTTGGTTTTAGCGATCATTATCGCCTCCCTAAAAAAGAAGGCAATCTTATCGTGGAGGCGGAAAAAGATCTCTTCCGGCAAGGAATTCCCTCAAAATCGGTGATCCGATAAGAAGGCCGTTTGTAATTGATTTGAGCTTATTTACTGGAAAAGGTAGGTAAAGCCGACATTCATCAGATAATCTGGGCTGTCCTTCGTCAGTCCGAGTCCCACCGAGAGGTCTAAAGAGAAAGAGCGAGCCACCCTGTATGCAAATCCTCCCTGAAGCGTTAAGGTCTGCTCCGAGGCGGCCCTCCCCGTTTCACTGTTTCCCGAAAGCTCAGCGATCATCGACAGAGGCTCTTCCATCGTCTGGAGCTCCAGGCCGATGGCATAGATGAGTTGATCCGCCACATCCTTTAAGGGTGGATTTCCAATAAAAATATAACCAAAATTGATGTGAGCGGTGACCGGAGTAAACTCCTTGCTTGCAATCGCAATGAAACCGATATCCGGTTTGCCGGTTGTTCCGAAAAATTGATCTCGGCCGGCGGTCGGTAACTTCAAAAGCATTTCACCTGCGACTGAGAGTGGGTTTGCCTCTCTTCCCTTCAAAAATCGAACTTTTGCTCTCAGAAGCATATCCCCAATTTGATTTTCGTTCTCCGAGCCCTCCTCGCGAAATAGATAAGGAACCTCTAAACCGAGCTCCAGGTTCTGAATAAGACCATATCTCATATCCGCCGAAACGATTGTTTCTTTGCTGCTGGACGAAAAACGATCAAAGACAACGCCCGATTCCAGCCGATAATTTCCCTTATCAATTGGAATTGCCCTTTCCGTAAGGAGAAAAGGGCGTTCAGCGTGTGCCGGGTGAATTAATAGGAGAGAGGGAAAAATGCCTATCAGGAGAGTGAACAAAAATATTTTGAATTTCTCAGGTTTCACGGGCACTGATTCTACGTTCCGTCCGATGCGTTGTCAAGAGATTAAATCCTCCCGAGTCCCGAATTTGTCTCTGCTGATCAATCGATGCCAATGTGAGGGCCGAGCTGCAAGGCTGCGTTTTTACTTGTTTCTACTCCGCCTGATGGCCGAAGGCGACCGAGGAATTAAATTATTATCACCGGAAAAATCGACCCATTGCACATTAATGTGCGGTAGTACAAAAATGTACTGTTTGGGCTTAAATTGATGGACGGAGAAAGGCAACACCGTAGAATTATATTTATATAACAATGGCTTACATTATTTTTTTGGAATCCTTGATTGGTATCTAAATTGCATTTATATGCATCACCGTCAACATAAGGGGGCGCCATGGTGTCGAAGAGAACGATTTTAATTGTCGATGATGAGATCGGCCCACGTGAATCGCTTAAAATGATACTAAAACCTTTTTACAACGTGGAAACGGCCGAAGATGGTATTAAAGCGCTCGAAATGATTCAACAGAAGCAGATCGATCTTGTGACACTCGATTTGAAGATGCCGGGTCCCCATGGCGGCGAAGTATTAAAGCAGATCAAGCAGAAAAATCCGGATATTGAAGTCTTAATCATCACCGGGTATGGAAGTCTTAAAAGCGCCATCGATGGGATAAGACATGGCGCCTGTGATTATCTGATTAAGCCGTTTAATATTTCCGAAATTATCAATATTATTAACCGCGCTCTCGGCAAGAAAAAGAAAATGGAGGAGTTGCAAGATTTTCTTTCCGAGGTGGGCGAGACGTTTGGTCTAAATACCCGGTTGGAAGATATCAAAACCTACTTTAAAGAACACAGAGAGCGGACCAAAACAATCGATTCCGTTTCCAAATAGTACCCATTTAAAATGAGCAGTCTCACATTTCTTATCGCCGGTTTTTTACTCCTCTCCTTATCTTATCTCTGGATTGAGAGCTACATGGTCACCCCTCCCCGTTTCCTTATTTACTATGCCCTCCTTTCGATTGCCTTGTTTGCTGCGATAGTATAGTTTCACCCTTCGGCGAGTGGATGCCGATCATTTCCTCCGCATGGCGCAGTGTAATCGGGGTGATGGTGGCCCCGCCCAGCATTCGAGCCAGCTCGTGAACCCGCTCCCCGGTAGATAACTCCTTGATTGACGTAATGACCCTCCCTCCCGAATCCCGTTTTTCAACAAAGTAATGATGATCGGCAAACCGTGCGATTTGAGGAAGGTGAGTAATACATAAAACCTGATGACTCGAGGCAAGCTTAGACAATCTCTTTCCCACCTTCTCGGCCACGGCGCCTCCGATTCCTGCATCTACTTCGTCGAAAATTAATACCCCGACAGGGTCCACTTCAGTGAGGACCACTTTTAAGGCAAGCATGATTCTTGAGAGTTCTCCTCCCGAAGCGACGCTTGCGAGGGAGTGAGGAATCTCTCCGGGTAGCGCAATTAGATACTCGATTTTATCCGACCCATCCTCGGAAAGTGCTTTTTCGGTGAGCTGGGCTTCGAATTGGGTCCGTTCCATCCCCAGTTGAAAAAGCTCTTCTTTTACTTTTGCTTCCAGTTTGGCTTTTATTTTGTTTCTTTCTCGGGAAAGATTTTTTGCTTTTTCCGAAAGTGTCTTCTCGGTCTTATCCAAGTGTTTTTGAATGGCGATCAGCTCCGCTTCGCAGCCTGAAATTTTGGAGAGCTCCTCCTCTAATTCCTTCTGAAACTTTAAAAGCTCTTCAAAAGACCGGCCATATTTTTTCTTTAACTTTTGCATTAAATACAGCCGCTCCCGAATCTCGCCAAGGCGCGCAGGATCGTACTCCATCTGATCTGTTCGGTTGCGCAGCAATACCGATAACTCCTTCAACTGAATTTTAGAGGTTTCCCAGAGACCGATTTCATCGGAGGCGTCATCCGTGAGTTCCTGCAGTTTTTTAACTGCGTTGCCGATCTCGTCCAGTTGATTGAGCATTGCTTCTTCCCCGGCGAGAAGCGCATAGGCCTTTTCTGCGGTGGAGAGGATCGCTTCCCAGTTCTGTAACGTTTTCTCTTCCCGTTCCAGCGTCTCCTCTTCTCCCGGTTGGAACGCGGCTTCTCTGATTTCGGAGAGCTGATATTCCAGAAAGGACTGTTTCTGCCTTCCTTCGGATTCTAATTTTTGGAGGGAGCGTTGTTCTTCCTGCAACTGAGACCAGCTGCGGTAGCACCGCGTGTAATCCTCTCTTAGCGGGGTAAGGCGGCCAAACGCATCGAGGAGATGAAGCTGCCATTCAAGGCTCAATAGATTGTGATGCTCATGTTGTCCATGAATTTCGGTGAGCTTTCGGCCGATCTCTTTCAGGGTGGAGACATTGACAAACGAATTGTTCAGATAGGTCTTGTTCTTTCCCGATTTGGAGAGAACGCGTTTGAGGATCAGCCACTCTTCGGAAGGGAGATCGCTTGGAGCAGATTCAAGCGGGTCGAAGCGCGCCTCCAAAGTGGCCTCGCTCTTTCCCTCTCGAACCAGGTCGGGCGACGAACGCCCTCCCAAAATAACTGAGAGGGCGTCGATGAGAATCGATTTTCCGGCGCCTGTTTCGCCGGTGATGATGTTCAGACCTTCCGAGAATTCAAGAGAGACTTCATCAATAATTGCATAATTTATGATGTGAAGCTCTCTCAGCATGGACCTGGAGTAACTTAGGAGGATGAAAGGAGGCTATCAATCTTCTGTTTGAATTGTTTCTTAGAGGCGGCGCCTACAATCTTATCGACGAGCTTCCCGTCCTTAAAAAAAAGGAGGGTCGGAATCCCCATAATTTGATAGCGTCCGGCGATTTCAGGGTTCTCATCCGTGTTCAGTTTGCAGACCTTTAATTTTCCGGCATACTCTACTGCGAGCTCATCGATCGTCGGAGCGATCATTTGGCACGGACCACACCAGGCGGCCCAGAAGTCAACCATGACGGAGCCGGGCGCTTTAAGGACTTCGTCTTCCCACTTTTGACCGGATATTTTGACTGCTTGACTCATCTCATCCCCTTTCTGAAAAGTTGAATTTATTCTAGCCGAGTTACCCCATCAAGTCAAACATGAAAAAAATGAAAACCCCCCATGATTGAGCCAACCATGGAGGGTTTTCATCTGGAAAAGAGTTGCCTTTATGGCGATTTCGTTTAGTACATGTCGCCCATTCCGCCGCCCGGCATGGCCGGTGCCCCCTTCGGTTTTTCCTCAGGGATATCGGCCACCATCACCTCGGTCGTCAGCATTAATCCGGCAACGCTGGCTGCGTTCAGAAGCGCAGTACGGGTGACCTTGGTAGGGTCGATGATCCCGGCCTGAACCATGTCGACGTAGGTTTCCGAGCCAGCATCGAATCCGTTTGCGCCACTCTCACGCTTGACCCGTTCTACCACGATAGAGCCTTCGACACCGGCATTTTCAGCAATTTGCCGGATCGGCTCTTCCAAGGCTCGGCGAACGATATCGATGCCGACCTTTTGATCTCCATCTACCTTCACCTTCTCGAGTGCCGAGATACATCGGAGCAGGGCGACTCCCCCACCGGGGACGATCCCTTCCTCAACAGCCGCTTTCGTGGCATGAAGCGCATCCTCAACCCGCGCTTTTTTCTCCTTCATCTCTGTCTCCGTCACGGCACCGACATTGATCACCGCAACCCCTCCGACAATCTTCGCGAGCCGTTCCTGAAGTTTCTCACGATCATAATCGGAAGTTGTTTCCTCGACCTGGGCTTTGATCTGCTTTACCCGGCCCTGGATTTTATGGGCGTCTCCGGCACCTTCGACGATGGTGGTGTTGTCCTTGTCGATGGTGATCCGTTTGGCGCGTCCGAGATCGGAGATCTTGACATTCTCAAGCTTCAGTCCGAGATCTTCTGAAATGACCTGACCGCCGGTGAGGATGGCGATATCTTCAAGCATCGCCTTTCTCCGATCCCCAAAACCGGGGGCTTTCACTGCAGCGACTTGAAGGGTGCCGCGCAGCTTGTTGACGACGAGGGTCGCCAACGCCTCTCCCTCGATATCCTCCGCAATGATCAAGAGGGGACGTCCCATCTTGGCGACCTGCTCGAGAACCGGTAGAAGATCCTTCATGGTGGAAACTTTCTTTTCATTGATCAGAATGAAAGCATCTTCTAAAGCCACTTCCATTCTCTCGGAATCGGTCACGAAATACGGAGAGATATAACCGCGGTCGAACTGCATTCCTTCGACCACATCAAGAGAGGTCGTCATGCTTTTCGCTTCTTCAACGGTGATGACGCCGTCTTTCCCGACCTTCTCCATCGCCTCGGCGATTAAATCGCCGATCGTTTTGTCATTGTTTGCGGAGATGATACCGATTTGGGCAATTTCTTTTTTAGTTTGGCAGGGCCGGGAGATCTTCTTGAGCTCTTCGATTACAACTTCAACCCCTTTGTCGATTCCCCGCTTCAACTCCATTGCATTCGCGCCGGCAGAGAGGTTCTTCACCCCTTCCCGGAAGATGGCCTGAGCCAAAACCGTTGCAGTCGTGGTTCCGTCGCCGGCCACGTCGGATGTTTTGCTCGCGACCTCTTTCACCAGCTGGGCACCCATATTTTCATAAGGATCTTTTAACTCGATTTCTTTTGCCACGGTGACGCCGTCTTTCGTAATGGTCGGAGCGCCGAATTTTTTCTCAATCACGGCATTCCGTCCCTTGGGGCCGAGTGTCGCCTTCACCGCATTGCTAAGTTGATTGACACCTCTCAGGATGGCCGCCCGGGCGTCATCGCTGAAAATCATCTGCTTTGCCATCGATTTTCCTCCTTCGTTGAGCAGGTTACATTACCGGTTAGGTTATTCGAGAATACCTAAAATGTCCTCTTCTTTCAGAATTAAAAACTCTTGGTTCTCCAAGGTGATCTTGCTGCCGGAATACTTATCGAAAAGGATGGTATCCCCGACCTTCACCCCCTTCACCTCGCTGCCCACCGCCTCAATTTTGCCTCGCTGGGGTTTTTCTTTTGCAGCGTCGGGAATGTAGAGCCCTCCGGAGGTCTTCTCAAGTTCGCCTGAGTAGCTGACAAATACCCTCTCTTTGAGCGGTTTAAATTTAACGGCTGTTTTAGTCGCCTGTGCCATTGGCCTCCCTCCTTAACAAAAAAGTGAATTGGAATGAATAAGTTTCGAATATAGAGATGGAGAGTTGCTTGATTAGCACTCTCTCGTCCTGAGTGCTAATAAGATATATAACAACAGGGTTGTTAAAATCAAGTACCAAATTGACTTTGGATAAAAAAAATTGAGGGAGAGCGGATCGTCTTCCGAGACTCGAAAGACGATCCGCCCGAAATTATCGGCTGTTCTTTTGCGCGGTGAGTTGAGGGGCCAAGTCTTTAAATATTCTCCAGCTCTTCAGCAGATCGATCGCTTTTTGGAGCTGAATGTCTTCTTCTTTCTCCGGGGACGGCTCGCTGATCCCGGTCGCATCTTCCATCGGACGCGGCGCCGGCGCCTCGATCTTGTCGGAGTCCGGTTTGAGCTCATTTTTCAAATGGCGTTCCAAATCCCTTTCGCGGAGAACCGGACCGTTTTTAACCTCTTTTGGAAGGTTCGGTTTCACCGTGATGTCGGGATCGATCCCGGTATTCTGAATCGAACGGCCTTTCGGCGTATAATATTTCGCCGTCGTCAAACGGAGGGCCGAGCCGTCCGAGAGCGGAAGAATCGTCTGAACGGAACCTTTTCCGAAGGTTTGCGTTCCGACCACGACCGCCCTTCCCCAGTCTTGGAGGGCGCCGGAAACAATCTCCGAGGCGGAAGCGCTTCCTTCATTCACGAGGACGATCAGCGGGATGTCTTTTAATGCCGCCGAATTGCTGGCGATATACTCATCGCGCTTTCCGTCCCGTCCTTTAATGAAGACGATCAACTTTCCGCTCTCTAGAAATTGTTCGCTCACTTCGACCGCAGAGGTCAGGAGCCCTCCGGGGTTGTTCCTCAGATCGAGAATGAGCGAGTGAATATTGCTTTCCCGCAATTTTGAGACCGCCTTGGTGAGATCGTGCGCGGTCTGCTCTTGAAATTGGGTGAGCCGAACATAGCCGATGCCGGGCTCAAGGACTTTTGATTTGACGCTTTGAATCCGGATGATGTCCCGGACGAGTTCAAAGGTCATCGGATTGGCGACCTGGTCCCGCTGAATCGTCAGATGAACTTTCGACCCCCGCTCACCCCGCATCTTGTTGACCGCCTCCATGAGGCTGGTCTCTTTGGTCAGCGTCTGATCATCTACTTTAAGAATCACATCCCCCGGTTTGATCCCGGCGACGTCGGCGGGCGTTCCCTCGATCGGGGCGATGACGACCAGCTTATTCTCCTTCATCCCGATCTGAAGGCCGAGTCCCCCGAATTCTCCCTTCGTATCGACCTGCATCTCTTTATAAACTTCGGGGGGCATGAAGGCGGAGTGGGCATCCAAGGTATTCAGCATCCCCTTCACTGCGCCATAGACGAGTTCCTTGCTCTTCACCGGCTCGACGTAGTTTTTCTGAAGGCTCGAAAGCACTTCTGAAAAAAGCTTTAAATCTTCATAGCTGTCCGTCTCGGCGGTCACCTTGCCTTCGAGATCCCTTCCTGCAAAGATGCTCATACCGAATACACCGAATATGATCATCACCAGAAAGGTGATTCGTGCCCGTTTGGTAAAAGTCATGAATATTCCTCCTTGCTGATATCACCGGTTTCCCGGTCATCGCTTCCTTTGGAGCCAGGCCAACGGATCCAGCGGCTCCCCCTGATGCCGAATTTCAAAATAAAGATTGCTCCCTTGGGAAAGGCCGGTCTCGCCGACCTGCCCAATCGGCACGTTCTTTCCCACCCGGTCGCCGACGGAGACCAACAGCTTCGCAAGGTGGGCATAAATGGAATAATAGTTTTCTCCGTGATCGACGATAATCACCATCCCATATCCACGGAACCAATTTGCAAAGATGATCACGCCGTCATAAACCGATCGAACCTGATCTCCCTTTGAGGGTTCGATCTCAATTCCTTTTTTAAAAATAAAAGTATCAAACTTCGGATGTTTTTGCCGCCCAAAAAGTGAAACGATCTGCCCGTCATTCGGCCAGGTCAATCGGCCCTTTTCTTTCGAAAATTTATCTCCAGCCGGTTGTTGAAGCCGCTTTTTTTCCTCCTCCAGTTTCTTGATGATCGTCTGGAGCTGGAGCGACGACTCGTCGAGTTCCGCCAGAGATCGTTCATAAAAAGTTCTCTCATTTCGAACGCGTGCTAAAAATTGATCTTTCTTTCTCTTCTCGGAGCGGATCTCGACCAATTTTTCCGCCAAGGCCTCTTTGTCCTTTACCAGGTGTTCTTTGACGGCGCCCAACTGACGGCCTTTCTCTTCCAGCTCGGCATGTCTTTCTTTGAATTGAGAGAGCATCTCTCCCTCTTTCTGTGCAATCGTCCTCAAATAGTGAAGCCGTCTCATGAAATCGGGATAGTCGCGCGCGGCCGATAAAATCTTAAGAGACCCGGCCTGTCTTTCCTGATAGATCGTTCGGAGCCGCTTCGATATGGCGACCTTCTTCCCTTGGATGTCTTGGTTTAAGTTTCTGATGACCCCCGAGAGATCGCCCATCTCGCTGTCCTTCTCCTTCATCTTCAGCTCAATGAGGTCGGCCTCTTTTTGAAGAATGCGAAGCCGCCGATCCATCTCCTCCAGCTGCGAGAGAACAGAGCCCTCTCTCTTTTTGATCGTAATGTTTTTATCCCGCTTTTCCTCGATCTCCCCTTTTAATTTTTCGAGCTCCTTTTTCTCTCGGCTGAGCTTATCATTGATCGACGGCCCCTTTTCAACCGCCGCCTCCACTTTCATCTCTGAGAGAGTCAGTGTAGAGAAGAAGAGAATCCAGATGCCAAAATTTTTAACCCCGTTTTTGACCATCGGCTGGAATTTGAGGCCTCATTAAGGCCGAGAGAGAGACAAATCCGGCAATGCCGCCCAGAACCCCTCCCCCGAGCGTAATGCCGAGCAGAAACGGCAGGGGGAGAAAAAGGAGGTTCAGGAAACCGCCGATCATTCCACCGATGGATTGGAGATGCGTTTGAGCCGCCCGAAAGATGCCGAAGAGCATGAGAACCGACATCCCCCCGCTGAGGAGTCCGATCAGCGCTCCTTCTATAAAAAAAGGAATTTTTATAAAGCGATGTGTGGCGCCGATCAGCCACAATATCTCAATTTCGTCCTTCCTATTATAGAAGTGAAGCCGAACCGTATTGGCAATAATCGTCACGATTGCGACGGCGAGGAGGCCGCCGATTCCGATCCCGATTTTCCGGAGGAGCTTGAGAAATGCATCGAGATTCTGAAGCCATTCCGATCCAAATTCGACCTCCTCCACCCCCGAAAGCTTTTTAAAGCGATCGACCATGACCGAAAGTTGGCGAGGCTCTTGATAAGCCGCTTTTACCTTTACCTCGAAAGAGGCCGGCAGCGGATTTCCTCCCAAACTCTTTAAGAGCGATTCGTCATGAAACTCCTTCTTGAAGATATCGAGCGCTTCTCCTTTCGAAATATATTTCACGGAGGAGATACGATCGTCCGACGATAACTTATCCTTAATCACCCGAATCGCGTCGTCATCGGCTCCTTCCGAGAGATAAATGCTGAATTGAACATCTTCCTGCATCGACCGGAGGAGAATTTCAACATTATAATAGAAAAGGAGAAAAACTCCAAACAACATTAAGGTCAAACTTAATGATATCAGAGAAAAGAAGGCGATCAGCCGGTTGGTCTGAATATTTTCGATCGCCGATCTCACAAAATAGACAAGCTGTCTCATCCTAACATCCCATCGGAAACGATCTTTCCCTTTTGAAGAAGGATGGTTCGCTTTGCCATTTTCACCATCGGATGCTGACGGTGGGTGGCGACGACGACCGTCGTCCCATGAATATGGATATTCTTCAATAGATCCATGATCTCTACCGACAGCGCGTCGTCCAGATTGCCGGTCGGTTCATCCGCCAGCAAGAGCGGGGGATGGTTCACGATGGCGCGGGCGATGGCGACCCGTTGTTGCTCCCCGCCCGAGAGGTATTGCGGAAACTGATTCCGGCGGTGCTCCAGTTGGACCAACTTTAAGACCTCCTGGACCCGCCGTCGCACCTCGGAGCCGGAGGCGCCGACAATTTCTAAGGGGAGCGCAATGTTATCAAAAACCGTTTTTCTCCGGATGAGTTTAAAATCTTGGAAAACGAAACCGACATTGCGCCGAAGGAACGGAATCTGAGATGCCGTTAAACGAGAGATGTTTTTACCGCTGATGAGGATCTGTCCTTGCTCCGCGCTCTCCTCACAAAAGATCAGCTTGAGCAATGTCGATTTTCCTGCGCCGCTTGACCCGACGAGAAAGACGAATTCCCCTTTTTCGATTTTTAAATTAATATCATCTAGGGCCACATGATCCTTGCCGTAATATTTATAGACATGAAACATCTGGATCATTTTTTATCCTAAACTGTTCTAATCATAACCGATTATCTAAACAAAGGAGGGCGCCGGCGTTCGGAAGATGGAATCGGTGACCTCTTTTCGAAATAAGCATCCGTATGGCGAGGTCCCGTCCGCATCGGTAAAGAGATCATTCAGGAGGCGGTCTAGTCGGTGTTTTCTTCCTTCTCGGAAAGATAATCTAAAATTAAATCGTCCAATGTTTTCTTCTGATTCGGCGACTGGGGTGAGGGCGAAGCGTTCTTTGATTTTGGGGTTGGGCCGGTCTCGGTTTTCTCGGCGGACGGTGCCTCCTTGGGGCGCGGGGGAGCCGATTCGAATTTTCCCGCCGCCAGATCACGGACCATCCCTTTATGCTGTTCCTTCATCAACTCTCTGACCACCTCTTGAAACGACGGTGACTCAAGGATGTCGGCATAGCTGGTTTTTTTGGAGCTGCAGATCGCCCCCCCTTTAAATAAGAGAGTCGTAATGACCGGATTCGTTGCGCCTCCATCTTCCGTTTGGATGTGATACACCTCACCCTTAAACTGAATATCGGTGTTAATACCGCTTAACATCCTGTTCCTGTTTCCAACGCTTCAAAAGCATCTCTGAAATGTTCAATCCGCGGCGCTCCCATTTGAGCCCTAATCCCGACGACGTCAAACCGGCACTCACAGGCATCCATTTTTTTTTGGCTCATGTAGGCGAGTGCGACACGGCTCATCTTCACCTGCTTTTTTGTATTGACGGCCAGTTGGGGAGCGCCGAATTGATCGCTGGACCTTGCCTTCACCTCCACGAAGACGAGCATTTTTCCGTCTTGTGCGATGATGTCGATTTCTCCGAAACGGGTCCGGAAGTTACGCTCCAGAATACGATATCCTTTTTTTAAAAGGAACTCGGCGGCGATCTTCTCCCCTTCCCTTCCGGTCATGAGAGAACCCCTCGGAAGCTTTTCCGATGGATGTGACAGGGGCCGAACATCCGAATATTCTTTAAATGCTCTCCCGTCCCATATCCCTTATGCGAGATAAAATTATAACTCGGGAATTCTTGATGATATTGGTCCATCAAGCGGTCCCGGGTGACCTTTGCGACGATGGAAGCCGCTGCAATGGAGACGGAGAGATTGTCTCCTCGGATCAGGCCTCGCTGCGGGATGGCGGTATTCGGAAGGGTTAGCGCGTCAATCAACAGGTAGTCGGGTTGAATGCGAAGGGATTGCAGGCTTTTCTGCATCGCCAGGTAAGTCGCCTGCAAGATGTTGATTTCGTCTATCGTAATATTGTCAACGACGCCAACCCCGACGGCGATCGCTTCCTGCAGAATTCGCTCATAAAATGCTTCCCGTTGCTTTGCCGTAAGCAGTTTTGAATCTCGAATCCCGGGAAGGGAAATCGCGGCGGGGAGAATCACCGCTGCAGCGACGACAGGGCCGGCCAATGGACCTCTCCCTGCCTCATCGATCCCGCAGACCTGTCGATATCCGTCTAAGGAAAGGATCCTCTCAAAGAGGGTCATTTTAAATAAACGACGCGCTTCTTCGGTATCGAGAGGCATCACCCGTCAAAGCACCCCATGATAGATGAACCTTAAGGAGAATGGCAGATGTCATCGAAAACAGGCGAGAGCAGAAGCGCTCTCATCTCGTCCATTGGTCTTTATCCCGACGTCGAAGCTCTCCAAGGACGGGGAGGCCCGCCAAGGGTATCGAGAGCCGCTTTCGTTCGGACTACGATTCGACTTTCACCGTCTGCGGCTCCTCGGCCGGGGCTGCCGTTTTCTCCGATGCCTTTACCGAGGGGCTGCTCCGCTCTCTTTCGCTGATGCGTGCCGCTTGACCGGTTCGCTCCCTGAGATAGTAGAGCTTGGCACGATGAACCTTTCCCTCTCGAACCACATCGATCTGCGGGATGTAAGGAGAGTGAAGCGGAAAGACCCGCTCGACACCGACCCCATACGAAACCTTCCGGACCGTAAAGGTTTCACGGTTGCGTGTCCCCTTCTTACGGATGACGACCCCTTCGTAAACCTGGATGCGCTCTTTTTCTCCCTCGATGATTCTCACATGAACCCTGACCGTATCTCCGATTTTAATCTGAGCAACCGCCGGTTTCAGAAGTCCTCTCTCCAACCGCTCTAACCGATCCATTGAATTTATTCTCCTTCTTCAGTTCAAGAGTGAAATTTGATCGCGTCGCACTGCTGCTGGGATACCCATTCTCTTTCATCCTCGGTTAAAGAGGCATCTGCTAACAAATCGGGCCGGTTCCGAAGGGTACTGAGGAGCGCTTGCTGCTTCCTCCACGTACGGATGGCTTTATGATTGCCAGAGATAAGAATTTCGGGAACCCTCAGGCCTCGATAGTCCGCTGGACGCGTATACTGCGGATACTCCAGAAGAGAGGATGAAAAAGACTCTTCCTCGAGGGAAGCAGGCTCACCCAACACCCCCGGAATCAGTCGTGCCGAGGCATCAATGATGACCTGCGCGGCCAATTCCCCCCCGGTGAGAATATAGTCTCCAATGGAGATCTCCTCGACCGGCAGTCCTTCTTTGACACGCGCATCGATCCCTTCGTAATGCCCACAAATAAAGACGAGGCTTCTTTCTTCCTTCGAGAAACGCTCGGCCATTCCTTGATCGAACAAAGCCCCCTGGGGTGAAGGCATAATGATCCGGATCTCCCCCCGTTCTTGCCGGACCTTTTCAACGGCTGAAAAAATCGGCTCCGGTTTCATGACCATTCCGGGGCCGCCGCCGTAAGGAACGTCATCGGTGGTCTGATGTTTATCGACGGCAAAATCCCGCAATTGGTGAACGCGGACATCCAAGTGTCCTCGCTCCTGTGCCCGCTTTAAAATGCTCTGATTTAAAGCGGGTTCTACCATTCCGGGAAAAAGTGTTATTATATCACACTTCATCAAAGTTCAAGCAATCCTTCTGGCGGACGGATGACCATCCGTTTTTTGGGAAGATCGATCTCACGAACGATGGAGAGCAACGCCGGAATGAGGTATTCTTTCTCGCCATGTCTAACCTGATAAACATCGTTGCTCCCGGTCTGCAGAATGCGCTCTACCGTTCCCAAAGGGGTTCCGTCCTCCAAAAAGACGTCAAGTCCCTCGATTTCAAAGTGGTAATAGCTTCCTTCCGGAAGCGGCATCCGCTCCTGATCCGGAATCAGGATGGAACCGCCGACCAGCGGTTCCACATCTTCGAGGGAGGCATGTCCCTTTAGACGAAGATAGACGAAAGGAGAAAGATAGCGGACAGACTCTATCTCAACCGGTTGTGATTCCCCCTCTTTTGTTTTGATGGTCACGTCTCGGCACTTCTCAAATCTTTCGGGGAAATCGGTCAATAGGGCGATCTTCAATTCCCCCCGGAGTCCGACCGGCTTAAGTATCGTTCCAATGGTAATAGACATATCCCTCAATACTGCTTATTCCAAGATCTCCAAAACACACCGCTTCCCTATTTTGGTCCCGGCGGCGTTGAGGATCGTTCGCATGGCTCTGGCAGTCCGTCCTTGTTTGCCGATGACCTTTCCCAAATCTTCTTGAGCTACCCGTAATTCGATGATCGTGGTCTTTTCCCCCTCGGTCTCCCTAACGGTCACATTCTCCGGTCGATCAACCAGCGACTTTGCGATGTATTCGATCAACTCTTTCATCGACACTACCTCCATAAGCGTTCTCAGGTGAGACGGGAATCTGCACCGGGAACAACTGCTTCAGCAAACAAGGTGGCGCTGCCCGTGAGACTATTTTGTGTTCGACTCTTTTACTTTTTTGAATAGCTGTGCTTTGGTAAATAAGCTGCGTACGGTTTCTGAAACCTCCGCACCTTTTTTTAACCATCCGATCGCTCTTTCCTCTTTGAGATTGACCCCGCCTTGATCGGAAAGGGGGTCGTATGTTCCGAGGATTTCAACAAACCGTCCATCTCTTGGTGACTGAGAATCGGTTACAATAATGCGGTAAAAAGGTCGCTTATGTCGTCCCATCCGTGTTAACCTAATCTTAACTGCCACACATCACCCCTTTTGTTAATAGGCTATTTGCCTTATGATTAAAATAACCAACCCTGCCCTTCCACAGCGGATTAGAAGCGCATCAACATCTTTCCCAAGCCCTTTCTTTTCCCGGAAAAAAGCTTGAGCATTTTTTTTGCCTCTTGGAACTTCTTCAGAAGTTTGTTGACCTCCTGAACGGATGTTCCGCTTCCTGTCGCAATGCGTTTCCGTCTGCTCCCATTGATTACATTTGGATCCTGCCGCTCACGAGGGGTCATTGAGCAAATGATCGCTTCAACATGACGCATCTCTTTGTCTATTTCCTCTTCGTTGGGCAACTCCTTCAACCCTTTTACGCCCGGGATCATCTCCAGTATTCTTTCCAGACTCCCCAGCTTCTTCAGCTGTTTCATCTGTTCTCGGAAATCTTCGAGCGTGAACTGCTCCGAGCGCAGTTTTTTCTGAAGGGTCTCTGCTTGTTCCTGTGAATAATTCTGCTCCGCGAGCTCGATCAAGGAGAGGACATCTCCCATGCCCAGAATACGAGAGGCCATCCGATCGGGATAAAAGGGTTCGAAGGCGTCGAGTTTCTCTCCGGTTCCAATGAACTTAATCGGCGCACCGGTCGCGGCGCGGATAGACAGAATCGCCCCTCCCCTGGCATCTCCTTCGGTTTTGGTGAGGATGATTCCGGTCAAACCGAGCTTCTTATGGAAGGTATCGGCCACATTCACGGCCGCTTGACCGGTCATCGAGTCGGCAATAAAGAGAATTTCGTTCGGAGTGACCGTCGCCTTAATCTGGGCCAGCTCTTCCATCAAAGGCTCATCAATCTGGAGGCGACCGGCCGTATCGATGATGACGAGATCGAATCCTTGGGTATCCCCCTGCTTCACCGCTCTGGAGATGACCTCCACAGGGCGCTTCTCGGTCTGGGGTACGGCAACCGGAACCTCGATTGTTTTTCCGAGGATTTGAAGCTGATCGATGGCGGCCGGCCGCTGGAGATCAGCCGCGACCAGCAGCACCCGCTTGCCTTGATTTTTATAGAGGCGGGCCAGCTTACCGGCGGTGGTCGTTTTGCCGGACCCTTGTAGACCGACCAACATGATCAGGGTCGGAGGGGCCGAGGAGAGGGGAATTCCGACCCCCTTTTCCCCCATTAGTTTTGACAGCTCTTCCCAAACAATTTTAACGATCTGCTGGCCGGGGGTCAGGCTCTCCAAGACCTCTTTGCCGACAGCCTTCGTCCGGATCGACTCGATAAACGACTTGACGATCTTGAAGTGAACATCGGCCTCCAGAAGGGCCAGGCGGACCTCTTTCAATGCCTCATCGATATTCTCTTCCGTTAAGAGCCCTTTTCCGCGGATATTTTTGAAGACGGAATCGAGCCTTTTTGTTAGATTTTCCAACATGATATATCTGTATCCCTCTGGACAAAAAAATTTTAGTTATTATAAAAGAGGATCGCCCGACAAGTCAAGGTAATAAGAACCGCTTGATCTGATCGACCACGTAGCTTTTTTGATCGATCGTCAACTCCGGATAGATCGGAAGCGCAATCGTTTCAGCCGCGGCCCGCTCCGACTCTGGAAAGCTCCCCTTCGAATAACCCAAATACTTAAAGCATTCCTGGAGATGAAGCGGAACCGGGTAATAGACTTCTGTCCCGATCTCCTTCTCCTTCAGATAACCGATTAATTTATCGCGCTGAGGGAGCCGGACAATATATTGATTATAGATCGACTTATTCTGAGATTCAACATAGGGGAGGCCGATACCGTTGAGCTTACCGAGTTCCTGGTTGTAGAATTCGGCATTCTCGCGCCGCTTCCGGCTCCATTCTTCCAAATGAGGAAGTTTGACCGAGAGGACCGCCGCCTGAAGAGAGTCGAGCCGGCTGTTGCAGCCGATGACCTGATGGTAATATTTCGGTTGGCTGCCATGCACCCTTAAAATTTTGAGTTTTTCCGCCAACTGCTCGTCTTGTGTCAGCACCATTCCCCCATCGCCCGCCCCGCCCAGGTTTTTTGATGGAAAGAAAGAGAGACAACCGAGGTTTCCGATCGAACCGGCCTGCCTCCCTTTGTAGGTGGCTCCGATTGATTGAGCCGCGTCTTCGATTACCGGCAGATGATGGCGTTGGGCAATTTCTAAGATCGGATCCATATCGGCACATTGGCCATAGAGGTGAACGGGAAGGATGGCCTTGGTCCGTGCGGTGATTTTCTCCTCAATTTTTCCTGGATCAATATTATAGGTTTTCCGATCGATATCGACAAAAACAGGCTGGGCTTGCAGCCTTGCGATTGAACCGGCCGTGGCAAAAAAAGTATAAGGAGTGGTGATGACTTCATCTCCCGGGCTGATCTCGATTGCCATCAATGCCAACAGCAATGCATCGGATCCCGAAGCGACACCGATGGCACGCCGAACGCTGCAATAGGCGGCGATCTCTTTCTCCAGCTTTGAGACAGCGGGTCCGAGGATGAATTGCTGACTCTCAAAGACCTCGGTGACGGCTGTCTGAATTTCGGATCGAATGGTCTGATGTTGCGCAACTAAATCCAGCAAAGGAACACGCATCTTCGTTTACCTTTCATCTTAGGGTCTGTCGATAAACCTGGAAAAGGCTTCCGGCACGCAGAGGTGAATTCTGAGCGGTGCCGTAAGCTGATTTTAAAGAGGAGGACCGATAAGGTTCGTCCGCTGCGGGACGGGCCTTAGTTTGTGCCGACGAGCTTTAGGTCGGCAATGACTTCCTTGATCATTTCTTCATCGATCTTTTCTTTTTTTCGGAGAAATCCCTCGAGAAGGGCATTATCGCAAATGCTGTTGATCAAACGAGGAATCCCCTCCGAGTATTGGTGAATGGTGGTGAAGGAGCCTTTTGTAAAGAGGTCTCTTTTCGCGCCGGCCACGTCCAACCGGTAGCGAATGTATTCTTCTGTTGCTTTTTCTGTAAACGACTGGAGCTCATAGCGAACGCCGATTCGCTGCTGAAGCGGCTTGTCCAACGCCAGATAGGTATCGAGATCGGTCAACCCGAAAAAAATGAAGGTAATTAACTTCTGACCATCCAGTTCGATGTTGAGAATTCCTCTAAATTCTTCCATCACCTCCCGGCGCTGCAGCATCTGCGCTTCATCAATGAGCACCACCGCTTTTTTCCCGGTATCGTAAATTTCAACCAGTCGATTATAAAGCTGACTGAGCAGTTCGGTCTTGTCATCCAAAGGGTTTTGCACTCCCAGCTGAACGGCAATTCTTCTCAGGAGCCATTCGGAGGTGATTGAAGTATGAATCACAACCAAAAGAGCCGATTCGAATTGGGATTCGTCGAGTTCATCGAGCAGCCGGCGCGCCAGCGTGGTTTTGCCCGTTCCAATTCCTCCGACCAAAACGGCGAGCCCTTTTCGCTCTTCCGCCGCATATTTTAGTTTTACCAGCGCATGCGCGTGCTGATTGCTATTAAAATAAAAGCGATTATCGACCGAGATCGAAAAAGGCTGCTCCTTCAAGTTGTAGAATTCCAAATAGCTCATAGGCGATTATAAATAGGAGATCCGATTCTTTTTCTTGGTGGTTTTCCCGCGATTGGGATTGACCGGTTCCTGAACGGATGGTGCAACTGGGTCTGCCGGAGGTTCCGGCTGGAACCGTCTTTTGGTGGAGACATCTCGAAAATCAGGGTCAAGAAGGTAGAGTTCCTCGTAGAGCACTTTCGATTGCGCATAAAGTCCTTGTAGGTCAAAGAGTCCTGCCAATTCATACTTGAGGGCCAGCAGGTTGTCTTTTTTACACCTTGAATCTTGCAGCGCGTTCTGAAGGATCTCGATGGCGGGTTCGATCATTCCGTTTTCTTTGTAACAACTGGCCAACATGCTCGATGCATCTTGAAACCGATGATCCCCCTGAAACGCCAGCTCAAACTCCTTGATCGCCTCGGGGATTAATCCCATCTCCTTGTAAGCGATCCCGAGATTATAGTGGGTCTCAATCTCCTGCTCGTCATGGTCTTTTTGAACCTCATGGTGTAGATCTTTCACCACGTCATGTAAACCGGTGAGGCTGATATCCAGCATCTCATCCAAATCGAGTTCCTCTTTAAGTTCCTCTCCGAAGATCGATTTCAGATCGATATATTCGCCTTTGTCTTCTTCGGAAGCGGCAGGTTCTATCGCTTCCTCAGCGCTGTTGCTGTCGGGCTCTTCAGATAATAGATCCTGTAGGCTTTCCTCGATTCCTTGTTCGAGGCCTTCGAAGGAAACCTCCCCTCCCGCTTCTTGGCCCAGCGTTTCTATCGGCGCTGCGGGTTCCGGATCAGGATCCTTGACGCGTTGTTGAATATTCAGGAGCATCAAACGTGCTTCAGCGCAGCCGGGGTCGGCCTTCAATATCTGCCACAAAATAGCTTTGGCGCCGTTTGGATCGCCGTTTTTCAAGCATGCTTCAGCTTCGAGTAATTCGGTTCGGAGGGCATCCACCGGAGACGCCGCCTCTTCCTCGACCGCCTCCCCTTCCGAAGCTGCAGGTATTCCTTGAATATCGGAAGCATCGGACAACTCTGTGCCGGCTTCCAGCAGTTCATCTAGAGGGGCTGAGAGTATATCCGCCGGTATCTCCTGTAATGCAACGGCTTCCTCCATCGGTTCGGCATCTTCCTTGATCTCTTGAAGCGCATCCTGTTGATCGTGTCGATTCGGATCGATCAGTTTAAGTTCGGCGAGGATGCTACTCCTTTTCTCTTCCTCTCCGTTTTTCTCGTAAAGGTCGGCGAGGAAGAGACACGCTTCCGCCGCTTCCTGGCGCATTCCTTCTTTTAGGTACAGCTCTTTCAACTGCAGGTGCGGTTCTTCCCTTGAAGGGGCCATCCCGGAGAGAAGTTTTAATTGTTCGATCGCTTTGCTGCTGAGACCATATTTAATATAAACTTCGGCTTCCGTGAGGTGGCTTTGGAAGGCACTGTCGGAGAGCGCTGCAACCGGTTCCGGTTGAGGCGCTTGGCTGGCTTCTCTCTGAGACGGAATGGAATCTGAAAAGATTGCCTCTCCCGTCCCTGTGTTGTCGTCGGAGCCCTCGGAGATCGCCTCCGTTTCGGGTAGAAGCGGCTCTTCCGCGATCGGTACTGGAGCGGCTTCCGCTGACTCCTGAACAGACGGGATGCTTTTTTCCACCGGCGGCTCGAAGATCTCCCGCCATTGACTCACTTCTGAAATGCCGGGTAGGTGTGATTTGACCTCTTGATAATATGTTTGCGCCTCGGTCAACGAACCTTGTTTATATAATAAAGAGAGAATCGTTGAATAGGATGCAATCGCTTCCGTCTCCTTACCCGACTTTTCGAAGCTCTCGGCCAGGAGCTTATGAATAGATACCTGCTCGGGATCTTCTTCAAGGTAGCGCTGAATCAGGGGCCAACTCTCCGAAACCATCGAATGCATCTCGGCCAAGCCCACCGCCTCTTGAAGAATAGAGCGTGCCTCAGGGAGTGCGCCCCGGCCGATGAAGGACAGAACCCATCTTGATAAGAAGGCAAATGCCTCCCGCGGATCTTCTCGAAGCTCGGCTAAAAGCAACTCAGCCGTCGGCCAATCTCCAGCTTCTAAAGATTGCTCCATCCTCAATGCCAAAGGGACCGGCGCCGGCTCAGAGGGCTCGGTCTCCGGCCCTTGGACTTTCTCGGCTGAAGTGGGCGTTTCTGCAATCGCCGCTTCCTGAGCGGAGGGTTCTTCTTTGGCAGGTGGGACTTCTTCTTGTCGAGCCAGCGCTGCGGCTGCAGCTACCTCGGGGGCCAAGGAAGTGTCAAGCTTGAGGACTTCATCGATGACTTGTTGCGCTTCGGTGGTCATCTGCTGGTCTTTAAAGATGGCCAACACCTTTCCATATTCTTCAATGGCCTCTTTTGCGAGCCCCCATTTTTGACAGACCTCCGCAAGCTTTTGGCGGACGGCAAAATTCTTCGGATCGAGGTTGGCTAATTTCCGATAGACGGCGACAGAAGCGTGCAGGTCTCCCTGTTTGGCATGATGTTTCGCGACGCGCGTATAATCTTCAACGGCGTTAGCGACCAGTCCCCTTTCGGCATGGACATCGGCCAACTTTTCATAAACATCTATTCTGGAGGGGTCTATTTTTAGGATCTTTTTGAAGACGGCGATGCTCTTTAAATCAAACCCGGCGCCTCTGAAGGCGTCGGCCGCTTTTAGATAGGCATCGATCGCCTCTTTGGTATGAGAGGCCTTTAGGTGAAGATCGCCGATTGTGTTATAGATATTGCCGTCATTAGGGGTTTCTGCGATGAGTTTTTGCCATTCCTCAATAGCCTTGTCGATCTGCCCTTTTGCAGTCAATTTTTGGGCGCGTTCGATAATAGAACTCTTATCGGAAGACAAGGATTTCCCTCTCTAGATTCGTATTAAGGAGATATCATAGAACCCCCAAAGTGTCAAGAAAACCAAATAAAAAAGCCTGTGGCTTATTGTCATAAACCAGCAGGCTTTTTATTTATTTTTGGTCTGTGCTAATCCTATTTCGCCGGTGCTGCCGGAGGCGTCTGACCGGGTGCCCCGCCTGGTGCGGGAGGAGGTGTCGAGCCAGGCGCAGGCGTCTCAGCGGGAGGCGTCACCGGCTTCGGTGCCTCGGCGGGTGTTTGAGGTTTTTGTTCCTCTTTGGGTCGGTCATAGCAGCCGGTCAATCCGGCGGCAATCAATAAAACAGCGAACAGTTTCGTCCAGTTCTTCATCTTAATACCCCTTTCGTATTCTAAATACGATCAACAGATCGAAGATGATCTTGTGATTGTGAATGTGAATGAGATTCCCAGTCGAATTTGGGCGTTTGCTTGTAACACAAACCACCCCCCCTGTCAAGCGTGAGACAGGATGTTTACAATGGTCGAGAACCTATGTATAGTGTGGTCGTATGGTCCGTATTCTTGATCGCTATATTATCAAAGAGCTGATCGTCCCCTTTGTTTTCGGCATTTCTATCTTAACATTTTTAATTCTGATTCATCAACTCCTGAGGTTGATGGAGCTTGTTATCGACAAAGGGGTCGATATCGTCAGTGTCGGACAAATTTTTCTCTCCCTCCTCCCCTCTTTTTTCCTCCTTACAATCCCCATGGCGGCGCTGCTCGCTTCCATCATGACCTTCAATCGGCTCTCTTATGACAATGAGATCATCGCATTAAAGTCAGTCGGCGTCGGGTTTTATCGACTGATTCGACCTGTGCTTTTCTTCTCGGTCGCCGCCGCGCTTTTGACCTTATATATGGGAAGCATCGCCCAACCTTGGGGTGGCGGATCATTTAACTCCTTGGCGATGCGCATTCTTAAAAAAAGAGCGAGCGTCGGCATAGAAGAGGGGAAGTTCAACGGGACATTTTCAAACCTCGTTCTCTACGTCGAGTCGATGCCGACCTTCAGCGAAATGAACGGGGTCTTTATTTACGATCAAAGAGATCCGGAATCTCCCAAAATCATCATCGCAAAAAAAGGGGTTCTCACCAATGATCCGGCCAGCAATGCGATCGAATTTCGCCTCTTGGATGGAAGCTTGCATCTGAAGAGCAAGGACGGCTCGGACTATCAACGGATGACCTTTGGGACGTATGATTTGAGGCTCGATTTCGGATCGATGGTCCAGGGTCCGGCAAACCTCGATACCCCCTCTTATCAGGAGCTCAAGCAGAGAATCGACGCTTCCGGAGGAAAGGATCTTCGCGCGCTGCGGCTCCTCTCTGAATTTTATAAAAACTTTTCGTTTTCCCTTGCTTCCTTCATCTTCGGAATTATCGGTGTTCCGCTCGGCATGATCTCCGGAAGAACGGGACGGCTCGGAGGTTTTACCGTCGGCATCGGGCTGATCACCCTCTATTATCTTTTAAACACCCTGGGAGACTATCTTATTACGATTCAGATCGCACCGCCGTTGATGGCGGTCGGTGTTCCCCATCTGGTCCTTATCCCCCTGACGCTCTATCTGATGAGAATGATGGCGCAAGAGTCCTACCCCCGGCTGCTTCAGCTCGGCAACAAGAGGCCCTGACCAATGTCGATCATTTCTCGATATATTCTTAAGGAATATCTTAAAATCTTCGCGATGGTTGTGGCCATTCTCTCGGTGGTCTATCTCACAATCGATTTCTTGGAAAAGATACGAAAATTTGCGGAAGCGAATGCTGAAGTGCTCCTGGTGATGCAATATTTTCTCTATCGCCTTCCGAGGATTATCTTCGACATCGCTCCGCTCGCCGTTCTCATCTCGACCCTTCTGACACTCGGTCTTTTCTCGAAGAACAATGAGATCATTGCCATGAAGAGCTCGGGGATCAGCGTGCTGAGGCTGACGATGCCCCTCGTTCTCTTCGGCCTCTTTCTCAGCGGACTGCTCTTCGTCTTAAACGGCTCCTTGGTTCCCTCCACCCACAAGAAGGCCAAGACGATCCAGGAGGTGAAGATTGAAAAGAGAAACCAGGAAGGAAACCTCGTTCAAAATAAAATCTGGCTTCGCCCCGACAGCCGGACGATCTTCAATATCGAGTTAGTTGAGCCGGATAAGCAGACGATGCGCGGGGTCGACATCTATTATCTTGGGAATGATTTCTCTCTTCCGGAGATGATCGAGGCGGAAGAACTCAGCTATAGGGAGGGACATTGGCAGCTGTCGAAGGGAATTCATCGGACCTTTCGTGCAGACGGAACGGTGGAGATCGAGCGGTTCGATGAAAAGATCATTCCGTTGAATAAAAAACCGCAAGACTTTCGACAAGCCGCCGTCATTCCGGAAGAAATGACCTACGGCCGCCTTGAATCCTATATCAATCGCCTCTCCCGAGACGGACTGGACGCCACCCGTTACCGGGTCGATCTGCTCGGGCGACAGGCATTTCCTTTTGTCAATTTGATGATGGTTCTTCTCGGGATTCCCTTTGCGCTCTATGATCGGAGGAGCGCCGGCGTGGCGCGGGGAGCGGCGATCAGCCTTGCCCTGGCGCTCGCCTACTGGCTCGTTTTCTCGATCACTATTTCGCTCGGCCACACTGATGTACTTCCCCCCTGGCTGGCGGCCTGGGGCGCCAACCTTCTTTTCCTCGGGGTCGGCAGCTACCTTCTTCTGAATATCAAACAGTAGCGCTCACTTCAACAGCTGAATCTTCCCGAAAATACCGTCGTAACCGGGGATCTTTATCACCTCTCCCGCCCGCATCCGGAGGATTCCTTTTAAAATGTCGGGGGGAACAAAGGTCGCAAGTTCCTCCGGCGGGGCGTCGCGCAGGATTCGGAATTCATTTTTGCCCGCCGCAATCAGACGGTCGTAGGTTTGCGTCACCCCTTTTGCCTCCACCCGTCGTCCCATTGCCTCCGCGATAATTTCAATTAATGGAACAAGATAGCGCGCCGGGATTCTCGGCGGTGGCAGACCTTGTTCGGGCCGGTCGGCCAGATCCTCCACTCGGTGCATTACGCCGATCGTTAACCGCTTTCCGCAGACGGGGCATCTTCTTTTCAGCCGTTCCGTCTCCTCCGGCGGAAGGGACACGCCGCAGCCGCGGTGGCCATCGTAGTGATACTTCCCCTCTTCCGGATAGAACTCAATCGTGTAGAGAAATCGGTTCGGATCCTGGCTTTTAATCGCAGCGCGGAGGGCAGACAGGTCGGCCTCCGCTTCGAGGACGTTCGCCTCCCGTCCCAATTTCGGAAGAGAGTGTGCATCGGAATTCGAGATTAGGGGGAGGTGGTCGAGCGCCGAGACCCGCCGGTTCATCGCTGGATCGGAGGAGAGGCCGGTCTCGACCGCATCGATCGCGGTCACGTTTTTGCCGAGCGCCTCTTCCAGAGAATCGAAACCGGAGAAGGCCCCGAAGAGCGAAAACCAAGGGGACCAGATGTGCGCCGGGATCAACCAGCACCCCTCCGAGATGCCGCGAACCAGGTCGATACAGTCGGTCAGCGACAAAAAGAGCTTCGGGCGGCCATCTTCCGCCAGATCGCCGTAACGCTGAACCGCCGCATTGATTCGATCGACTATGTCAAAAGAAGGGGCGACGATGATCAGATGAATTTTGCGCCATTGATCGTCCTGTTTAAAGAAGAGCCCCATCTCAGACGATAAGACGAACCGGACGAAAGGCGATGCATCGGAATCGCGCGGGGTTGATTTGAGCCGGAGCAGTCCCGGCTCCGCCGGCTCCATGATTTCCTTCAACCGGGCGAGATAAATCGGGTGGGTGAAGTCGCCGGTGCCGAGGAGGTTGAGCCCTTTCTTCGCCCCCCACGCGGCCAGGTGCTCCGGCTCCATCAGGGGGCTGCATCCGCCGCTGTATTTGGAATGAAGGTGAAAGTCAGCGATCCATCTCATCGTTGCTCATCGTTGCTCATCGTTGCTCATAGGCGCTCATGGTTGCTCATAATTGCCTATGATTGCTCATCGTCCATCGCCATCTGGTTTCAGAGTAGCATCTTTGCGAAACCAGGTTCAATCCGCGCTCCTTCGCTTCCCGTTGATGCTCAGCATGCCGAAGAGGCTAAACGTAGCCGACCTTGACGCTTCAGAGTCGATCCGATCATAATGAGACAACACCCGCATTCAGATGAGGTGATCCGATGGAGAGCGCCCTTTCCCGGTTGCGACGGCTACAACATGAGTTAAACGATCTTTTCAGAAGAACCTTTGGCCCCGACCCGTTCGGGGTTGATTTCGATACGGAGCGATGGGAACGGTGGATGCCCCCGGCCGATCTTTATCGGCAAGGGGATGAGTGGATCGCCCGGATCGACCTGCCGGAGGTGAATCCGGAGGAGGTGACGCTGTCAATCATCGACAATCATCTCGTGATTCAAGGAGAGAGAAAACCGCCGGGGGAATACAAAATAGACGAGGCCCTTTTGCAGGAGTGTTCCTATGGTCCCTTCGAGCGGGTCATCACCCTCCCTTCCCCGCCCCCGGAGGATCGGCTCCGAACACATTATCACCAGGGGGTTCTCTATGTGACCCTCCCCGCGCCGGAGGCGGGCGGTAAGCGGATCGACATTCAATCCGACGAGCCGTCCGATCGGAGATCGAGAGCGGCTTAACCGATGCGCCCTCTCACTCTGACCTCAGTCCTCTGATAAACGACTCTCCTCTGGTCTGCGTCCCGATTTAATCGAACCGATCCCTTTTGAGTGATGTCCCTTATTATAGCCGGGATGTTGTGTCGAGTTTGCCCTTCGGCTCTTTTCTGAAACCAACGCATCTATATACCCACCGTCTAAAATCGACTCGGCTCTAAAAATATTATTGACATGGTTTAAATTTAGAGTTATTCTAATCTCTATCCTAGATGGACGGTCCATACCCGATATTGCAGGGGGTATGCCATGAAGCATGAAAGGATGGAGACGAAGGTCCGCGTGTAATCAGCAGCAAAAAATTTTACCCCGTATTTATATAAACTCTAAAAGTAGAATTACTATAATAATGGGAGGAAAAACCATGAGCGAAGAACGTAAAAAGTTGACGACGGAAGTCGGCGCGCCGGTGGCCGACAACCAAAATTCTCAAACGGCCGGCCCGGACGGCCCGATGCTCCTTCAAGATCATCATCTGATCGAAAAACTCGCCCGGTTCGACCGCGAGCGCATCCCGGAGCGTGTTGTTCATGCAAAGGGCTCGGGCGCTTACGGCTATTTTGAAGTGACGAGAGAGGTGACCCCATGGACCAAAGCGAAGTTCCTCAACCAAATCGGCAAGCGAACCGAGGTGTTTGTCCGGTTCTCCACCGTCGCAGGAGAGCTCGGCTCGGCCGACACGGTGCGCGACCCGCGCGGCTTTGCCATGAAGTTCTACACCGAAGAGGGGAACTACGATCTCGTCGGCAACAACACCCCCGTCTTCTTCCTCCGCGATCCGCTCAAATTCCCCGACTTCATCCACTCGCAAAAGCGCGATCCCTACACCCACGTCCAGGAGCCGGACAATGTCTGGGACTTCTTCTCCCACGCTCCGGAGGCGACCCACCAGTTTACCTGGCTCTTCGGCGATCGCGGCATTCCGGCGAGCTATCGGCAAATGGACGGTTTCGGCTCACATACCTTTCAGTGGGTCAACGCCGCCGGGGAGGCGTTCTGGGTGAAGTATCATTTCAAAACCGACCAGGGAATCCAGTGCTTGATAGCTGAAGAGGCGGCACGGATCGCCGGGGAGAATCCCAACCATCATCATTTGGACCTGCTTCGCTCGATCGACGAAGGGGCGTTTCCTTCCTGGACGTTGAAGATGCAGATCATGCCGGCGGCGGATGCATCGACCTATCGGTTCAATCCGTTCGACCTCACCAAGGTGTGGCACTATGATGACTATCCGCTGATCGAGGTCGGCCGGCTCGTCTTGAATCGCAACCCGGAGAATTACTTCGCGGAGGTGGAGCAGGCCGCGTTTAACCCCGGCCACTTTGTTCCCGGCATCGGTCCGTCCCCCGACAAGATGTTGCAGGGAAGGCTCTTCGCCTATGGCGACGCCCACCGCTACCGTCTCGGCATCAATCACACGTCGCTCCCGGTCAACCGGCCGCATGCCGCCGAGGTGAATCATTACGGCCGCGACGGTGTAATGCGCTCCGACGGCAACGGCGGACGGGCCAAGAACTACGAGCCGAACAGCGACAACGGACCGGTTCAAACGAATGACCGGCCCGATGCGCCGCTGGCGGTGCACGGTGTGACCGGCGCGCAGAAAGCGACGCGTCATGCCGAAGATAACGACTTCGTCCAGGCGGGAGACCTTTATCGATTGATTCCTGCCGAGTCGAAGAAGCGGCTCGTCGAGACGATCGCGTCGAGCTTGGGACGGGTGAGCCGGGAGGATGTGATCGAGCGCGCCATCGGATATTTCCGGAGCGCCGACGTGGAGTATGGCGAGCAGGTTGAGAAGGGGGTTGAAGCGGTCCGTCGGGGCGCCGCCCAACCGGCGCCTCATCCCGGCAAAAGAGCATTCTAAATAACCTTTGGATTGTCACGATAAAAAAGGGGCAGGCTGCTTCGAGGGTCTGCCCCTCTTTTATCCCCGTGCCGGCGGGCAATCAGCGCCCGGCTTTGCTCTGAATCGAACCGCGAAATTGTGATATCATCGGCCCAGTCGTCTGGTTTTTATCGGTAAAGGGAAAGATGTCATCGTTTGAACGAAAACAGGGCTTGTCCCTGCCCCGGTCCGCACGCGCTCATGAGCGATCCCGGAGCGACTCCGCTTCCCTCAGTCGCCCCGTGGATTCGATTCATCAATTGCATCGGACGATCGGGAATCGAGCGGTGACGCGGCTCTTTCAAACAGAAACGGCCGACCGCCATTCCACCCCGATCCCCCCTGCCTACGAGATGCCGGCCGCCCCGAGAAGCGCCGATGCCTTTGCAATAAGATTCTCGAAAGCGCCTCAGCCGAGCCCGCCCAAAGGAGCGGCTCATACGGCGCCCGCTCGGCCTCAGCCGGGGGTGGCCGATCTTTATATTACGGTGAGGGCGCCGTCCCAATTCACCGAGGAAGAGCTCTTCACCCTGCATCCGCTGGAAGGACCCTCCTCCGGAATCAGCTTTCAGTTTGCCCGTCCCGCTACCTTCTTTCAGGATGAACATGTTCTCGGCGTGCTTCGGTGGAAATCGGCCGGCTCAAAGGCACCGGGTGCTTTTTCGGGAGAAGAGGCGGTCCCCTACAAAAATCACTGGTCGGGGCAGACGGTAGAGCGGACCGATCTTCCGGGGCACCCGTTCTTGCTCGATCAGTCGGACACCCATCTCTATGGCCTCGCCTCCCTTCCCGGAAGAGCGTGCGAGGAGGCGGCCAAGAAAAATGATCGGCCGTTTGATCGGACGAAAGACGATTGGGATTTCGAGGAGCATGGCAAGTTTATCGACACCGTCACCTTCTCCGATAAAGAGATCAAGCGCGTTTACTACTATGATTTCCAATGTCTGAAAAGAGGATCGAAGATCAACGCGAAGGTCGATTATTCAAACGTCGACCGGATTGAAAGGGTTTAGCGCAGCCTCTCAAAAATGGAAATCGATACCCCACAGATCACGGGTGATCGCTTCGAGATAGAACATGGTCCGATCGGCCTCAAGCTTCACGCTCTTCTCGACACCGTTTATGTGACCGCCGGGTTTTTAGCCCCGTGGGTTCTCGGTTACAGCCATCTGCCATTGATGAGGAGGAATTGAATGAAACATAAACATCTTCGATTCGGCCAAGGATTCCGCGTTGCCCTCGGCAACCGCCAATCTCAGGCAGCCGAAATGGTCCTCGCTCCTGGGGATTCGGAGGGAGATTCGGACAATCTCCATCGTGGCAGTGATCAGTGGCTGTATGTGGTCCCCGGCGCGGGCGTGGCGATCGTCAAAGGCAAGCGCTGTCCGCTGCGTGAAGGGACGCTGCTCCTGATTGAACGTAAAGACAAACATGAGATCCGGAACACCGGCCGTGCGCCGTTGCGAACGCTGAATATCTACGTCCCGACTGCTTACACCAAGAACGGCAATCCCTTGCCGCGCGGTCAGCGATGCGCCTCGACCTCATTATCAAAGCTTGAATCTCAAGGTCCCGCCAGCGTAGACTGAAAGCAGTTGTTCCCGCGGCGGTGGGCCGTATCTCACCCAACCATCAACGCTAAATATCAATTCCGCAATAAATCTGCTTTATTCCTAACGATGAGAGAATGTCATGAAGATGTGGAGCATCGGATGTGATATGCAGAGGCGATCCTTTTTATTTCTGGCTGTTATTCTGATCGCCCTCATCTCAATGTCCACAGTCTACGCACGAGAGGAGCCGCAAAAGTCCGAAGGGTCCAATCCTCCTGACGATCTTCCTCCGGCATGACCAGACGAAGGCGCTCGATGAGATCGAGGCGAAGTTAAAGAAGAACGGCTTCTACAAAAGCTTTCCCCCCGACGGAACGGAAATTGTTTCTTGGTATGTGATGATGGGGATCGGCCAGGTGGCGACGCTGCGCGTTCCGGCGGAAAAATTGCGCGAGGTAAATCTCGCGATTGAGCATGGCGCCTGGGGGCGTTTCGGACCGAATTTTATCCGACCTATGATTACCGGTCGGTTTGGGAGGTAGAAAAGAAAAAGGCCCAGTAAAGAAGAAGCATCGCAAAATCAACGAAAGAAACATCAACGATCCAAAAGCGGAGGTCGATCATGGTGAAAGTGGCGCTGTTCGTTCGATTGGAAGCAAAACCGGGAAAAGAAAAGGATGTCGAAAGTTTTTTGCGAAGCGGCCTGTCGGTGGTCCAGCAGGAGCCGGCAACCACCGCTTGGTTCGCGATCCGCCTCGGGCCGAGCAGCTTCGGCATCTTCGACGCTTTTCCCGACGAGTCAGGCCGACAGGCGCACCTCTCCGGCCGTGTCGCGGCGGCGCTGATGGAGAAAGCGCCGGAGCTTTTAGCGAAGCCGCCCGCCATTGAGAAGGTCGATGTCCTCGCGGCGAAACTCCCCGAATCCTAGGGTCGCAGCGATCCTTCTCCGGGCACTCGGGGTCTGGGTGATCCTGATGGCCGCCGAGTCCCTCCACGGCGCCGCACGGACCCTCTTTCTTGCCCCGCGGATCGGTGATTTCAGGGCGCGGCAGATCGCCGTTTTCACCGGCTCCATCATTATCTTGGCCATCGTCACGCGGTCGATCCGTTGGATCGCTCCGACGAGCACCCGCGACCGACTCAGTGTCGGATTCCTCTGGCTCGGCCTGACGCTCGCCTTTGAGATGCTCTTCGGACGGTTCGTGATCGGTGCGCCGTGGGAAAGGATCGCTTCCGACTACAATCTGGCCGAGGGCGGACTGCTCCCGATCGGCCTCCTCGTGCTGGCGCTCTCGCCCTTGATTGCTGAAAAAATGCGCGGTCTGAAGTGAGGGAAGCGACTCTGTCGAGGCCGGCTAAAATTGCGAAGGCTTCTTCGTATGCAATGGAGGGTTGCACCGGTCGCTCCCTGCCGTCCATCGTAGTGAGCGACGGCAGGGAGCGACGGTGAGGAGGATTTCTTAAGATTAAACTATTTTATGACCCGGACCACGTCGCCGACGAGGAAGCCCGACCCGGATTTCACCTTGGCCTCGGAGATATTGTCCCCTTGATGGCCGGTGAGGGTGACCTCCCCGACCTGTTTCTCTCTCTTTCCGATGACCCGCCCGGTATCCGGATCGACGATGTCTTTGCCCGGTCTGAAGACGCCGAAGTCGGTCCCGGCTTTCAGCTTGCTCTTCGTTCCGGCGCGGATGAGGAGGCTGCTGCTCTCCACGTCGAGCACCCGGCCCTGATACGGAATGCTGTTGAGTTTCTCGACCATCTTCGTCATCGCCTTCGTCATGGCGTCCCGAAGCGCCCCTTCTCTCAACCCGGTGTCGGCTGAAGATTTGGAACCGAGACCGAACAGCCCGCCGGTCTTCTTGCTGTACTCGCCCATCCCGGAATCCGCAACGAGGCTCTTCCCGGTTGCAATGTCGACCAAAGCGTAATCGACCTGGACCCGCGCCACCTGGGTTTTGCTCTTTGCCACCAGGACGTCGGACGACTCCTCCACCTCAGAGTAAGAGGTAACCGCGCCGGAGATTCTGAAATCGATCGAATCGAATCCTTCTGCCGCGTTCTTCTTGCCGGTCTTTACCGCCCCGGTCTGCTGCAGGGCGACCAACTTCTCTTGCTCCCTCATTTCAGAATCGGTCAGGGTGATCGGCTCGAGGCCCGATTTTTTCACGATCGTCCTCAAGATATCGGTCGCCGCTTCGCCGACCCCAAGCACCTTGCTCGGCGTTTTGTTTTCGAACGTCATGATCGCGACGTTGTATTGCGGGCCGCTGTAGTTGACGCCGGCCTCTTCCAGCTTGTTGGTCTGGCCGGTGACGCTGACATCATCCTTCACCGCACCGGTGGTGGTGGGTGAGCAGGAGGATGAAACGGCCGCAATGAGACCGGTTAATAGTAAAGCGCTGATTCCAATATTTTTTTGACCAAGAACCCCCTTCGTAACCATCTGGTTTCCTCCATTGATTGAATCGAATGATTGAATCTAAAAGTGCATGTTTTGATTGAAACCGATGCGCAGGTTCTGCGCCGGATTACTTCTTCTCTCCCATCAAATCGATAAAGCTCGCCGCCAACGTGTAATCTTTCGGAATCTCGAAAAGCGACGGAGCGGGGGTGAGGATCTTCACATTCTTCAGCTCCATCGTCTGCTTGAAATCGTTGTCTTGAAATTCCGATTTCACGATGAAATCTTTCAGATCCTTCGGCTCCCAAATAAAGCCTTGCGTGGTTTTTCCATCCGCCGACGTCACGTCGACCTGATACTTGTCACACTTGCGGCCGTCGACCACCTCTTCTCCGACCTTCTTTTTCGTGATCTTCGGCTCTTTGAGCTCTTTTTCCGTGACGTCATTTTGCATATATTTTTTTAGGTCGGGGTAGAGGACGACGCTCTTTTTGTCATGGCCTTTCGAAATCGTCGCCATTTTAAAGAGGCCGGGCGGTGCGCCCTTTGCCTCTTTCATCGTCTCGGTCATGTCGAGGTCGGCGCGAAAGTTCTCCCCTCCCTTCGCCAGCTTTCCGGTCATCACCATCTCCCGGTTGTCTTTTTTCATCACGGAGGTCATCACCATGTCGGAGGTAAAATCCTTTTGTCCCAGCTTCATATAGCTGAAAAAGGGATTTCCGGTGTAGGTCGGCGTCGGCGCCGCCGGCATCTTGGGCGCCACGGCACTCGGAATCGCAACTTGAACGGCCTCACCCGTGCCGCGTCCGGCGGGGAAATTCCCGAAGATCCGATCGAGCATCGCCTCGCTCTCCGACTTGAGGTAGCCGCCGGTCGCCTTGTCGAGGAGTTTCCCTCCCATCGCCTTCATGAAGGAAGCGTCCGACGCGCCGCCGACACTCTCCCATTCCTCCAGCCTGGAAATTTCGGAAATACCTTGGACCGACTTCAGACCGCCAATCCCATCATCCCGGGTAGAAGCCATTGATCCGAGGGTGCCCGACTGGTTGCGGACCCCCCGTCCCCCCGCCCAGACGGTTTTGCCGGTTTTGGTGTCGACGAGCCGGAATCCAGCCCGGACCCGCTTCTCGTTGTAAACGCCGGTCGTCACGTCGTCAAAGTTCAAGAGATAGCCGTAAAGGACACCGTCGACGCCGAGGGCGGCGCCGAGCTTTTGCGGCGTCGTCAAATCGAGTTGCGAGCCGATGGAGATCCCCATTTGGTCGCGGAGGATCTGGTCGACCTCGGTCAACGGCTTGCTGCTGTAATGCCATTTTTGAATTCGCTTATCGGCCAATTCTCGGACGACTTTGGGACCGTCGACATCGTTGGTGGCGTTATACATCGGTAAAACGGCGACGGTATAAATCGGGTTAGAGGGGTTCGTCGGAATGGTGTGGACTGGAAGTGCGCACGAGACCAGAAGCAAACCGACGACAAGGACCGGGAAGATCGAACCCTTTTTCATTTTTCCTCTCCTTGAAAATAAAATGGGGTGCTTTCAATCAAATTATTGATTCAACGCCGGCCATTTGGCGGTCATCTGTTCGGCGAGGCGGTCGGCCAATTCGGTGCCGGCCTTGCTCAACGCTTCCGTGCCGCCGGTGACTTCCGAGATATTTCTCGAGACGCCATGTCCTTTGGCGGAGCCGAGCACCTGGCCGTTGTCGACCCGGATCGCTGTCGCCGTCGCATCGGCGATGTAGGAGCCGACGGCGCTTCCGGGGGTTCTCGGTCCTTCCTTCGCCAGTGCTTTTCCTTTGATGACGATCTCCGCGTTGACCTTTCTTGCGATCTCTCGGGCCCCTTTGTCGCCGAGGTCGGCGACCTTATAGGTATTCGAGATGTCGAAGACGCCCGACGTCGCCGACATATCGACCACCTCGAACCCTTTGCTCAAGAAGCTTTCTTTGAGCGCCGTCTCCGCCGCGGAGAGGTCGACCGTCTCGCCGTGGATCTCGCTCTTACCCCACCACCAGAAGGAGTAAAATTGATGGCCGATATTCTGCTCCGCGATCATGAACAGCACCCGCGGTTTTCCGGCTTTACCCCCTTCCGCCCCTTCGGCAAAGGTCTGCGGAGGCGACCAGAGCGCCGTCGCTCCCAAAAGTAAAACCATCAAGAGGCCTGGAATCCCCCTTTTGAAAACCGTTTTCCGCTTGTCCCGCATGTTCATCGACGCTCCATCGGTAAAGAATTCTCCACGGTCATCGGCCCGAGTGCGTGGATCGGCCCAGTTTATAGAAGAGAATGGGTTCAGTCAAGAAAATATCATGGAAAATTTGTAGCTGGGGGGGATATCGAAAAAACGGGCTTAACGGGGGCCCTTCAAAACAGATCGATCTGTCTCAAACTCAAATCGGGAATTTAGAAAAGCTGAACCGAGACCTTCTCCCCGGCTTTGATCCGGTCTCCTTCTTCGGGAAGGATCATCAGCGCATTTGCCTTCACCAGCGAGAGAAGAATGTGCGAATCTTGATCGCCGGTCGTCCGGACACGGTACGCTCCATTCTCCACCGACACGATCGCCCGGAGGAAGTGACGTTTTCCAGGATGCTTCCGCACCTCTTCCTCCAGCGTCGCCTGGATCGTCGGGCGGAGAAAATCGGTTCTCCCACCCGCCTTGAGAAGGGCCGGACGAACAAATTGGTCGAAGGAGACCATCGCGGAAACCGGATTGCCCGGCAGGCCGAACGCCGGTTTTTCTGCGATCATCCCGAAGGCGAGCGGCTGGCCCGGCTTCATCGCCACCTTCCAGAACTTCATCTCGGCGCCGAGTTCGACCAACACATCTTGGACAAAATCGTAGTCGCCCATCGACACCCCGCCGGAGGCGAGGATGAAGTCGGCATGCAGCCCTTGCCGCAGCTTCGCGCTCAGATCCTGCGGCGTGTCTTTCGCAATGCCGAGAACGATGGGAACGCCCCCCGCCTCGGCCACCTGCGCGGCGAGGCCGTAGCCGTTGCTGTTGAGAATCTTGTTCGGCCCGCGCGGCTCGTCGAGCTCGGCCAACTCGTCGCCGGTCGAGAGAATGGCGACGCGCGGCTGCTGATAAACCGGAACGACCGACTTGCCGATCGACGCCATCATCGCGATGTCGGCGGGGCGGATCCGAATTCCCTTCTGAAGAATTAAATCGCCGGTCCGGATCGCCTCCCCTTTCTTACGGATGAAGTCGGTCTCCTCCGCCGCCTCGAAGATCCGGACCTGATCGCCGGCTCGCTCCGTCTCCTCGACCTTCACGACGGCGTCGGCCCCACGGGGAAGCGGCGCGCCGGTCATGATCTTGGAAGCCTGGCCCGGTTGAACCTCTTTCCGGGGAAGGGTTCCCGCCGGAATTTCTTCGATGATTTTTAAGGTGCGGGGGGTCGCCTTGGAAGCGCCGGCGGTATCGGACCAGCGGACGGCATATCCGTCCATGGCGGAGGTATCCCACGGCGGATGATCGAGGGGGGAGGTGAGCTCTTCTGAGAGAACCCGGCCGAGCGCCAGGGAGAGCGAGACGCGTTCCGTCCCCATGCGGCGGATCTCGGCGAGGATAAGCTTTTGGGCTTCTTCAACGGAGATCATCGACCCCCTCAGGTGGATGGATGGAAGTAAACGGAATAGCGCTTCTACCCGCTAAAACCGATCGTGACGCAAGAGGTCGAGAAATTCGGCGCGGGTTTTGTGATCGGTCTTGAAGACCCCGAGCATCGCGCTCGTCACCGTTTTTGCATTTTGCTTCTCGACCCCGCGCATCATCATGCAGAGGTGCTGCGCTTCGATAACGACGCCGACGCCGTGAGGATGAATCTTCTCCGAAATCGCCTCGGCGATTTCCCCGGTCAGCCGCTCCTGCAGCTGCAGCCGCCGGCTGTAGACCTCGACGACCCGGGGCAGCTTGCTGAGCCCGACGACCTTTCCGTTCGGGAGGTAAGCGATGTGGCATTTTCCGAAGAAGGGAAGAAGATGATGTTCGCAGAGGGAGAAGAAATTGATGTCCTTCACGATCACCATCTCTTCGTTCGTCATCGTGAAGAAGGCGTCGTTCAAGACCCGATCGACATTTTGATGGTAGCCGCTGGTGAGAAAACGAAGCGAGCGCTCGACGCGCCCCGGTGTCCCCTTCAATCCCTCCCGGGCCGGATCTTCTCCGAGCGAGACCAACATTTTTTCGACCAGCTCTTTGAGGGCCGGGCTTTCTATCTCCAGAGCCCCCTTTTTGGGACCGTCTCCGACCGCCTGCTTCCCGTTGCGTTTGGGCGCCACTTAGTCGATCTCCAATTTCTTGGGATAGGTCGTCAGATTTCGGCAGCCATCCTTTTCCACCAGGACCATGTCTTCAATCCGGACCGCGCCGATCTCGGGATAATAAAGTCCCGGCTCGACCGTGACGACCTCTCCTTCTTTCAGCGTCCAATCGGCGCGGCTGATCCGCGGCGGCTCGTGGATGTCGAGGCCGACCCCATGACCGGTGCCATGAAAAAATCCCTGCATCCGGCCGCCGACCTTGCCGGTGTGATAACCGCGCTGGTCGAAGAGCTGAACGATCTCCTCGTGGATGGCCTTCCCGGAGGCGCCGGCTTTGACTTTCCGAATGCCGAGCTCTTGTCCTTCTAAAACCGTGTCATAGAGTTTTTTTAAGCCGTCGGAGGGACGGCCTTTGACCACCGTCCGGCTCATGTCGGCGAAGTAGCGGCTCTCGGACGATCTCGGGAAGACATCGAAGATGATCGGCTCATTGGCGCGCAGTGGCCCCGTTCCTTCGTTGTGGGGATCGCAGGCGTCGACCCCGCAGGCGATAATCGTATGCTGGCCGATGCAATCCCGCTCCATCAATCGAAGGTGGAGATAGCTGCGGACCGATTCGGAGGTGAGCGCCTTTCCTTCGAGATAGATCTGGCCGTTTTTGATCTCGGCCCGCCGCAGCAGATTCATCGCTTCTTCCACCGCCTCTTCGACGGCGATCTGGGTCTTCCGGATGGCGTCGACCTCTTCTGAGGTCTTGATGGCGCGTTCTTCGAAGAAGGGCTCTTTTTTCGTCGAGAGGGTAAAGCCGCGCGTCCGAAGGGCGTCGGCATGCTCCAGCGGGAAGTTCGTTGGGACGGTCAGCTCTTTCACCCCTTGTTCTTCAAGTAACACTTGAACGACGTCGGCGGTCTCTCGAACATTTCTCCCCTTCTTTTTCGCCCGCTCTTCGTAGTCGGAATAAGAGAGCACCTCATCTACGCGGCTTTGCGCCCGGGCCCGATCGACCTCCAGGTCGCTCATCAAGAGAAAGCTTTTTCCTCGGGCGTGGACGAAGATAAAGGGATCGGGCGCAAGAAATTTTGTGGCGTAGTACATGTTGGAGTCGGTTTCGCTGCAGGAGATCAAAAGGATGTTTTCTTTTTCGGCCATGCGTCAGTGTCCTTCCCCAGATTCCAAAGATTCCAAAAATCGCTCGGCGTCGATCGCCGCCATGCAGCCGGTCCCCGCCGCGGTGATCGCCTGACGGTAGGTCGGATCTTGCACATCGCCCGCCGCAAAAACGCCGGGGATGTTCGTATAGGAGGTGCCCGGCTGCGTTTTAATATAGCCGCGGTCGTCCAGGTCGATTTGCCCTTTGAACAAAGCGGTGTTCGGCTCGTGGCCGATGGCGATGAAGACCCCTTCGATGTGGGTCTGTGACGTCTCTCCGCTCTTCAGGTTCTTCAGGACGGCGCCGGTGACCGTTCCCTCTCCGAGGATGTCGGAGACCTCGGTGTCCCAAACGAATTTAATTTTCGGATTCCGGAAGGCTTTGTCCTGCATGATTTTGGAGGCGCGCAGCTTATCCCGCCGGTGGATCACGGTGACCTGCGGGCTGAAACGGGTGAGGAAGTTCGCCTCCTCGATCGCGGTGTCGCCGCCGCCGACGACGAAGACTTCCTTTCCGCGGAAGAAAAAACCGTCGCAGGTGGCGCAGGCGGAGACGCCATGCCCCATCAAGCGGGATTCCGATTCGATCCCGAGCAGCTTCGCACGGGCGCCCGAGCAGATGATCAGCGTTCTCGCTTGATAGGTCCGCTCTCCATCGACGACCAGGGTAAAAGGACGCTTCGAGAGATCGACCGACGTGACATCGCCGGTCAGAAAAGTGGTCTCGAAGCGCTCCGCCTGCTTTTTCATCTCCAAAATCAGCTGCGGGCCTTGAATCCCGTCGGGGAATCCGGGGTAATTTTCCACTTCGGTCGTGATCATCAGCTGCCCGCCCGCCTGGGCCCCTTCAATCAAGAGGGGCCGGAGGTTCGCCCGCGCGGCATAGACCGCCGCGGTGAGGCCGGCCGGGCCCGATCCGATGATGATCACATTCTGAACTTCATTCGTCATGAAAGCGCTTTCCCTCTGCGGATTCCGTTCAGCTTCCCAGATCGTTCAACGCGTCTTTGAGGCTCTTTCGAACACAGGTGAAGATCGGCGTGTCGCGCTCGGTAAAGCGGCTGGCCTCGGCCTCACGCAGCTCCATCACGAGATCGAGAAAGTCGTTCGGGTAGTCGCTCTCGAACGCAACAACGAATTCGGCGTCATCGAGACCGAACGAGTAGGAGGTGTTGATTTTGACGGTCGGATATTTATGGCCGATCTCGATATGCTCGCTCATCATCCCCTGCCGGGCCGCCTTCGTCAGCAGATACCATTCGCGGGTCTTGACGAAGGGATAGATAAAGAGGTACTTCGCCTCGCCCGGAACGATGGTGAGCCGCTTCGACTCCTGTCCTTCATGGTGGTGCTTGTCGACATAGATCGACCGCTTCGTCATGGCGAGATAAGAGTAGCTGGTGTTCATGTATTTCCCGAGGCTGGTTGAAGCCATTTTCGCCGACATGTCTTGGAACGCCTCCAGATCATAGCTGATCCGCCAGAGCATGATGTCGACTTCGGCGCGGATGCCGACGGTGGAATAAGGGACCGTCAAGACCTTGGAGTTGAACTCATCCACGGCTGCCAGGAACTCCCGCTTTCCGGTCTCTCGCTCTTGGGCCGGAAGGCGTCTCCAGGCCGGATCCAACTTATAAAAGATATAATTGACGAACTGTCTCTTATCGTTTGCCATTGAATACTCCTCCCATGCTTGATCCGAACCGATTCCATCCTAATAAAAGCAAAGCCAACCCAAATAAAAGCAAAGCCAACCCAAAATCAACCGCCCGGTTCTAACGTTCCAACTTCAATGAGGCCACAGATTTTATTCCTAGAACGAAAATTAATGGCTTATCCGCCCGATTCTAACAGTGCACCCGAATGAAATCAACCCTATATTGTAATTTTGGCGGGCGGAAAGTGGAATGCGGCCGGTATCACTCCGCATTTCGAACCCGTTTTCCGGACTATTCCTTCATCAGCCCTTTCAGAACCGCCAAATTCATCACATCTTCCTTAAGCTCTTTTCCCTTCGGCGTTTCGAGGACCATCGGAAGGCCCCAAAAGCGGCGGTCGTTCATGAGGTGGGAGAATGGCGCGGTGCCCATTTTCCCTTGACCGATATGCTCGTGCCGATCGACGCGGCAGCCGAGATCTTTTTTGCAATCGTTTAGATGAAAAGCCCGGACTTTATTTAAGCCGACCGCGCGATCGAGGGCGGCCATCGTCGCTTCATAATCGGTCTGGGTTCTCAGATCATAGCCGGCGGCGAAAGCGTGGCAGGTGTCGAAGCAGATCCCGACCCGCTCGGGCTCTCTGAGTTGCTTGAAGATCGCCCCGACCTCTTCGAAGCGGCTTCCGATGCAGCTCCCCTGTCCCGCCGTCAGCTCGAGCAAGATCTGCATCCGAAAACCGGCGGCGCGCTGATTCAACCGGTTGAGCGCTTCGGCCGCTCTGGAAATCCCCACCTCCTCGCCGGCCCCCAGATGGGCGCCCGGATGGAGCACGAGGTAAGGCATCTCCAGCGCCTCCACCCGCTCCATCTCAATGTAGAGCGCTTCGACCGACTTCTCCCACTCGGCTTCTTTCGTCGAGCAGAGATTGATTAAATAAGAGCTGTGGACCATCGCCGGAAAGACCCCCGTTTCGCGCCGGGCTTTCTTAAAATGAGAGAGGTCTTCTTCGGTCAACGGCTTGGCGCTCCATTGGTTGGAGTTTTTTGAGAAGATCTGAATCACCTCGCAGTCGATCGACTTTCCGCGCAACAGCGCCTGGTCGAGCCCGCCTGCGACCGACATGTGCGCCCCGAGACGGGGCCGTTTCATTGTTTCTGAATCGGATTGCGGCATCACATTTTCCTTTCTATTGTCATAAAAAGCCGCCCCATTTTACAGGAAGCCGCTCCTTTTTTCCAGAAGCATTCATCGGTCGGTCATGTTATACTCCGGGCGATTTAAATTAAAATAAAGCGCTCAGAAAAGATCAATTGCTAGATCCTGTTTACACCGGAACGATCACCGGACCGAGGAGAAAACCGATTGAAGAGAGTGGTGGTGCTGGCGGTGCATGGTGCGCCGGCGGCCGATTTTCCGAGGAAGGAAGCGGCGGAATTGTTCGACCTTCGGGCGAAGCTTCGGCAGGCGTCCGGAGAGGGCCGCGCCGCCTTGGCGCAGCGCCATGACGCGCTCGATGCCAAGATGCGAGGCTGGCCGCGCACCGAGGAAAACGACCCGTTCTTTTATGGATCAATCTCGCTTGCGGCGCATTTACAAAAAGAAATGAAGTGCGACGTGATCGTCGGGTTCAACGAATTCTGCGCGCCGAGCGTCGACGAAGCGCTCGATCAGGCCGCGGAGCGGAATCCGGAGCAGGTGGTGGTCCTCACGCCGATGATGACCCCGGGCGGCGCCCATTCCAAATCGGACATCCCCGCCGCCATCGAACAGGCGCAGGCGCGGCATCCCCGCATCTCCTTCTCCTATGCCTGGCCGTTCGAAGCATCGGAGATTGCCAAGTTCCTGGCCGCACAGGTCCAACGATTTGTTTCAAAGGGTTAGCGGGATGTCGACGAAGGAGGAAAGATTGTTTCGAGAGGAAAAGACGTTTGTGCTGCGGTTCAGTCTGGAGGCGCAGTTTCCGGAAGAGTATGAGGGAGAAGAGGACGGCCACGCCTGGCTGCGGCGTTGGGAATCGGAAATCAAGCCGGAGATTCTCAAAAATATTTTCCTTCAGCTGCGCGGCTACGGGAATCTCACCTCACACATCCGGAATCGCGGTCTTTCCGCCGAAGATGAAATTGAGATCGTCATCGAAATAAAGCCGTCGGAGCCGTCCGGGCCCCCGTCTATCACCCTGCTTCGTCCTTCTTAAAACCCCAAGGGGAGCGCTTCAGCCAATCGATGAAAAGGTCCGGCGCAAGCGGCCGGGCCATGTAATAGCCTTGCGCGGCGTCACAGCCGAGGGCGACAAGCTGATCCCAGGTTTCTTTGGTTTCGACCCCCTCGGCGACGATTTTCAGTCCCAGATTATGCGCCAGATCGATGGTCGAACGGACGATCACCTCATCGTCTCTGTTTTCTTTCATCCCGATGATAAATGACTTGTCGATTTTGATTTCATCCACCGGGAGTTTTTTAAGGTAAGCGAGCGAAGAGTAGCCGGTCCCGAAGTCGTCGATCGAGAGCCCGGTGCCGATCCGGTCCAACGCCGTGGCGTTTTCAAGGACGCGGGCCGGTTCAGCCAGGATGGCGCTCTCGGTAATTTCCAGCTGCAGCCACTCCGGTGCGGTGCCATATTGTTGAAGGAGTTGCTCGATCGCTTCCGGAAGGCGATGCTCCAGAAGGTTTCTGGCGGAGAGGTTCACCGCCATCGGGATTCTGAATCCGATCTCACCCCACATCCGTCCCTGCCGGAGCGCCTGATTCAGAACCCACTGCGTGAGCGGTTTGATCAAGCCGGTCTGCTCCGCGGGACCGATGAACTGATCCGGGGCGATCCGGCCGTGACGCGGGTGCTCCCATCGCACCAGCGCTTCCGCGCCGATGATTCGGCCCGTTCTTAGATCGATTTTCGGCTGGTAGTAAAGAACCAGTTCATCGTGGTCGATCGCCTGCCGGAGCTCTCCCATCAAAGCGAGTCGGCGCTCGCTGTGGGTATTCAGTTCGGGGGAATAAAGGGCGCAGCCGCTTCCCGTTTTCTTGGCGACATACATGGCGACGTCGGCCCGCTGGAGAAGGGAATCGAAATCGGCTCCGTGATCGGGATAGACGGAGATGCCGATGCTCGCCTCCACCGCGATCGGAATTTCCTCGATGATGAACGGGACCTCCAGCGCCTTCAAGATTTTATTCGCGACCAGGAGACTGTCCTCTTTGGAGGTCACCTTCGCCAACAACACGGCAAACTCGTCTCCCCCTAAACGGGCCACGCTGTCCTCCTCCCCGACCGCTTCGCTGAGGCGGTGTCCGACCTGCTGTAGAATGACATCGCCATAGGGATGGCCGAGGGTGTCGTTAATCTCCTTAAAGTGGTCCAGATCCAAGAGCAGCAGCGCAATCGGTTTCCCTTCGGCGGCTCGATCGAGAAGCACTTTTTTAACGAGGTCGTGAAGCAGCACGCGATTCGGCAGGCTGGTGAGGAGGTCATTATACGCGATATACTTGATCATCTTCTCCGCCTGCTTGTGATTGCGGCGGATCACCGCTTCCCGCAGCTCCCGTTCCACCGCGGGAGAAAGACGGGTCAGATTGTCCTTCATCATGTAATCGTTCGCGCCCGCCCGCATGATCTCTACGGCGGTCTCCTCCCCGATCTTTCCCGAGACGATAATGAACGGCAGGTCCAGCTCCCGTGCTTGTATCAGCTTCAAGGCGGCGAGCCCACTGAATCCGGGAAGGATGAAATCGGAGATGACGACATCCCAGCTCTCTTGATCGAGCGCGATGTTCATCGCCCGCTCGGTGTCGATCCGTCTGGAGAAGGGATCATATCCCGAGGCCTTTAGCCGATCGAGTATGAGGGCGGCATCTTCTATGGAATCTTCAACGATCAATACGCGAAGCGGTGTGCCCATCTCTCCCCCATTGATTCGCAGCGCCTTGATCATGCGTCCCCGGTGTTGCTGCCGGGGATAAACCGGAATATGGACCGAGATGGACTCAGAAGGCTTTAGGAAAGGGAAGGATGATGCATCGTATCCCTCCGGAGAATGAGTGTCAATCCAAGGAATTTAATAAGGAGATTGTTTGACGGTAGTATTTTGCAGGTAATAATGGGGTGAGAGATTGCAGGTCTCGTTAAAATCGATAAAGCGGTCTGATCCGCGGTTTAGCTGCTTTTTCTTTTTTGGCCGGAACGCGCCCGATCGGTCAGATCATCCAACAACGGGCGGAGGGATTCGGGAACGGCCGCCTCATCGGCGATGATTTCTTTTTTCCGGTTCCCATCCTCGATCTTCACCCGATATTGGAATCGATCGCCGCCGGGGGCGTCGGAGCGGAGGACCGCCGGCAGATCGAAAATCCCGCTCTCTTCGACCTGCCGGCAGAGCTGTTGGGCCTCGGCGGAGGGAAGGGTCTCCGTGTCGATCAAGGCCGTCAAACGGATCCCGGCAAAGCCGCCGCTCCGACTAAAATCGATTTTCATGGCGAACTCATGACAAATGCGTTAGGTTTTAATACCGACGGAGGCCCATCCCTGTTTGACCGCTTTCATCTCCAAGCTGCCGTTGCCGTAGAGCTCCTTTGCAACCGCGACGGTTGCTTTTGCGGCATCTTTAAACTGGGCGGTCGGCCGCAACTTATCCCGCAGCGTCACATACCAAATCTGCCCCGCCTTCTCCCACGCCCTGCCGCCGATCTGCATCGCCGTTTCATAGAAGGCGCGGTTGGGAATGCCGGAGTTGAGATGGACGCCGCCGTTGTCGTCTTGCGTTTTGATGTAATCTTTCATGTCACCCGGCTGGGGATCTTTTCCGAGAATCGGATCGTCATAGGCGGTGCCGGGCTCTTTCATCGACCGGAGCGCTTTGCCCTTCACCCCGGGGGCGAGAAGGCCTTTTCCGATCAGCCAATCGGCGTTCTTGGCCAGCTGTTTCTTTTTGTATTGCTTCACGAGAGAGCCGAAGATGTCGGAAAACGATTCGTTCAGCGCGCCCGCTTGGTCTTGATAGTCGAGGCCCGCCTCATATTGGGTGACGCCGTGGGTCAGCTCGTGGCCGATGACGTCGATGGAGATGGTGAACCGGTTGAAAAGTTTTCCATCGCCGTCGCCGTAGACCATCTGCTGGCCGTTCCAAAAAGCGTTGTCATAATTGCGGCCATAATGGATGGTCGAATCGAGCCGCATGCCGCGATCATCGATCGAGTTGCGTTGATAGACTTTGAGATAAAGATCATAGGTCGCTCCGGCGCCGTCATAGGCTTCATTCACCGCACGGTCTTTGCTCTTCGCACCCCCTTCGATACGGACCATTTTCCCCGGGAGGCTGCTTCCCTGTTGGGCATCATAAATGGTTCGGCGCTTGGTGCCGGTGGCCGTCGCCGTCAATGCCGCGATCAGGCCGACCGCCTGCCGCTGGCCGCGCGCCTGCTCGGAGACGGTCAAGGTTCGAAACGCCCACGCTTTCTGGTCGGCGGTGCCGCGCTGCGCGATCTCTTTTAGAATGTGGGGGGGAACGATGCAATAGATGGGAATTCTCGATCCGGAACAGCCGCTTTCATGCCTATTCGCTTTTTCCATCGTCCGATCTCCTTCCATGGGATGTAGGTGAATGACTCGACCTGTTTGTTCGATAGGGGTCGCCGATTTCCAAGGGGCGTTATTTCAGATTCATTTAAACCAACCTGATAAAGACCGTCCCGAGACGTAGACGGAACGATCCGGTGTGCGATGAGGTTACGACACCGGCTTATCCTCCGTTGCCGAGCAGTATGCGAATGTCTTTAATTCAAAATCGACCGTCTGTCTTAATAAGAAAAAAGAGAAGAAAATAGACTTCAAGGACGAGGGGGGAGCCGAAGAATCGCCGCCGCCCAAATACGCTCTGACTTTGGCAAGCACCTCGGCGGGGCGGATCGGTTTTACCAGGTACTCATTCGCGCCGACGCTCATTCCGCGCTGCCGGGATTCGGCATCTTTCCGCGCGGTGACGATAAGAACGGGAATCTCCCGCGTCTCCACGGCTGCTTTGATCGCTTTGCAGACTTCGAACCCATCCATCTTCGGCATCATGATGTCGAGCAGGATCAGCGCGGGATGCTCTTGACGGACCTTCTCCATCGCTTCCTCCCCGTTCAGCGCGACCGAGACAAGGTATCCACCCTTCTTCAAAACCGCCGATAATATATGAATCGCATCTTGGTTATCATCGACGACCAAAACCCTTTTTGGCATTGCACTAAACCTCCTTTCTAGACATTTTCAAATCGGCGCGGCGAGAGGAGATCCGGGGTGTATCGACCGATCTCTTTCCGGAAAAATCCGCCGCTTTTAAATGAGTTTTATCATCCCTCGGTGCATCCCGGCTCTATCGGCGGTCCTAAAGGTAGAACGGATAAAAATCAAACCTCTTCCTCTTTTCCGGTCGAGATTTTCGAACGGGTGGTCCGAACGAGCGTATCCCATAAAAGAGAACGCCGGAATCGGCTTCTTGAGCTTTAACGCAATCAGCTGGTTTTGTGCAATCGGCTGGTTTTGCTGGTTTTGCTGGTTTTGATTGAAGAGCGCCATGGTCAATGCTTCCGTCGGTGTGACGGTTCCAGATCACGAGCTGACTGCAAACCGCGCCTCGGATCCTCCATCACTGGACAGCGAGGGTGCTCCTCAGTTCCTCAATGGGTATGGAACGGTCGAGACGATCCGATTTGGCGGAGATTCAGTGGGGTCTCCCGGTGGTCTGAAGCAGCATGGAAGTGCTGCGAACAAACCGTCATTCGTTGGTGTCCCCAAGGGGATTCGAACCCCTGTTACCGCCGTGAAAGGGCGATGTCCTAGGCCGGGCTAGACGATGGGGACCGGAGAGACTGGCAGATACTATCCGAGATTGCGCAATGATGTCAAGCCCCTTGAAGGACTTTGCCTCTGTTTGTCTTGAAAAGAGCCGGGCCTTCCCGCTATTCTGAAGAAGACACCCATTGGATAAAACATGGCAGTTGAGATCAAGGTCGGTCCGCCGGTCCTCACCATTAATCAGGGCAACACATTCATGATCACCACCGAGGCCGGAGAAATCGACCGCGAGCAGCCGCTCGGCGTCTTCGCGCAAGACACCCGGTTTATATCGTATTATCATTTCTTCATCAATATGCAGCGCTGGAAGTTGCTGACTTCCGCACAGATTCATTATTTTGCGGCGCGCCTTCACCTCACCAATTCCGAGATCGAAACGGAAGGAGGGGTCATCCCCGCCGGCACCCTCGGCCTCCGAATCGAGCGGAGTGTCGGCGACGGCATCCACGAAGATATCCATCTGACCAACTATCATTCCAAACCGGTCACCTTCTTTTTCGAGATCGTCTTACGCTGTGATTTTGCCGATATCTTTGAAGTGAAATCGCATCGCTTCATGGAGCGGGGCCACCTCTTCAGCGAATGGCGGAAAAACGAAGGAGGCTTTTTCGAATCGATCACGACCTACCAGAACAAAGACTTCGTCCGCAAGACAATCTATCAAATCGTCGGGCCGAGCTCTCCCCCCGCTTATGTCAACGGCCGGATCATCTTCGACCTCCATCTCGACCCCGGTCAGAGCTGGCACACCTGCGGCTACATTATTTTATGTTATGACGGTCAAATTCACGGACCGACCGAAATCTGCCATGCCGCCTCCGAACAAACCACCCCGATGGAAAACTTTCAGGTCGAGTGGCGAAAGCGGTGCACACAAATCGCTTCCCCCAACGATCAGATAGCCCATGCTTATCTGGAAGCGATTGATGACATCGGATCGCTTCGTCTTTATAAGAAAACAGAATCGGAGTCGCTCTGGGTTCCCGCCGCCGGTGTGCCGTGGTTCGTGACCCTCTTCGGCCGGGACGCATTGATCGTCTCTTTACAGAGCATGACCGTTTATCCCAATTTTGCGCTCGGCGCACTCCAGGCGCTGGCCGAGCTTCAGGCGACTCAGATCGACGACTGGCGGGATGCGGAGCCGGGGAAGATCCCTCATGAGATCCGGTTCGGCGAGCTGGCCCATTTCAATCGCATTCCGCACACTCCCTATTACGGCACCCACGACGCGACGATCCTCTACCTGATTGTTTTGTCCGAAGCGTACCGCTGGGGGGGGGATGCCGTCCGACTGAAAGCATTCCGCGGGGCGGCCGATCGATGTCTCGAGTGGATCGGCCGATACGGCGACCGAGACGGCGATGGATTTCTCGAATATCAAACCCGGTCGTCTCAAGGCTACCGAAATCAGGGATGGAAAGATGCGCATGATGCGGTGGTCTATCCGGATGGGTCACAGGTGCCGACCCCGATCGCGCTCTGTGAATTCCAAGGATATGTCTATGATGCAAAATTAAGAATGGCCGAGCTGCTCCGCGCGTGGGGCGAGCCGGGGGATGCAGCGCGGGCAGAGCGGCTTGAGCAAGAGGCGCAGCGGCTCAAGACGCGGTTTAACGACGCGTTCTGGGTCGATTCCGAAAAATTTTACGCGTTTGGTTTGGATTCGGAGAAGAGGCCGATCGAGACGGTCGCCTCCAATCCGGGCCATTGTCTCTGGTCGGGAATTATTTCTGACGACCGGGCCGGACGGACCGTGCAGCGCCTCCTCGAAGAAGATATGTTCTCCGGCTTCGGCATCCGAACCCTCTCCTCCCGAAATCCGGCCTACAATCCTTTCTCCTATCAATTGGGATCGGTCTGGCCGCACGACAATGGCTTGATCGCCGCCGGTTTTAAGCGATACGGTTTTGATGAAGAGGCCAATCGGGTTGCGAAAGCGATTTTTGATGCGGCAACTTACTTCGATCAGTTTCGGATGCCGGAGCTCTTTTCCGGGCTGAAGCGGGTCGATGGAGATTTTCCCGTTCAGTATCTCGGTGCCAGCACCCCACAGGCCTGGGCGGCGGCGAGCCTTTTCCACTTCTTACAAACGATCCTGGGGATTGAAGCGGATGCGCCGCATCGCCGTCTCTATGTTCGCCCGACCCTCCCCGACTGGCTGCCCGACCTGACATTAAGCAACCTTCGGGTGGGAGGTGTGAAAATAAATGTCCATTTTTACCGAAAAGGGGGAAGATCCCATTGGGAAATTCTAAACGGCGCCGGAGAAATTGAAGTACTTGAAAAGGAAAAATAAACATAAGTTTGTATGCATTTATTGCACATCTTTGCTGGATCGCCTTCAGCCGAACGAGCCACTTTCGCCATTCTCTCTATAAAGAGAAGAACGGTCTCTTCCCCCTGTTGTTGAGCTTCAACTGAAGAAGGTGCGCCTAAACCGGTCCGATTTAATCGGATCTTTTCTCTTTCTGCTCTTTGTTCAAAGCCAGCCGAAGGCATCGCCCTCCCGAATCTGTTCTCTTTTTTCACAGTCGATCTCCTTCCCGAGTTCTCTCGAGCGACCTGAAACAACTGCAAACGGCATTGCATTTGCAAATTTTTCCGTTCTGGTGTGACCGAAATCACGGTCCTAAAGGAGAACGAGTATCTCCTTCGCCGATCCATCGTGTATCGCGCGCAGAAACGAAAGATCATCATGACCCTAGATTCGATGCGTCTGATCTTCCGGACCTCAAGGAAGAGGGTCCTTTTTCCAGGCGTCTTTTGGAATCTTTGGGAATCTTGCATTTTTATCGACTCGGAGGAAAAGATGTTAAATACGATACTCGAACGGATTACTCGGGAAAAAATTATCGCCGTCATTCGAACGGACAGCGCGGATCAGGCTGTGAAGACAGTCCAGGCCGTTATTGAAGGGGGCGTTCGGATCTTCGAGATCTCGTATGCCATTCCGGATGCTCAGGATGTGATTCGCGAATTAACGAAGGAGAAGAATATCTTGGTCGGCGCGGGGACGGTGCTCACGCTGCGTGAAGCACGCGCCGCCATCGGTCTCGGATGCCACTTCGTCGCCTCTCCGGTCGGAAACCTGGAGTTGGTCCCGATTTGCCGGGACGGCAATGTCGCCTGCATTTTGGGCGCCTCCACCCCCTCCGAGATTTACTCGGCGATGCGGGGGGGAGCGAACATGGTAAAGGTCTTCCCGGTCGACGCGTTGGGTGGCCCCGACTATGTCGATGAAATTTTAAAGCCGCTCCCCTTCCTCAAGATCATTCCGGCCGGCGTGAAGACCTATGACTCCTTTAAAGAATATCTCTCGCTCGGCGTCGAGGCGATCGCGCTGGGGAGCCTGCTGACCCCAAGAAAACATGTCGAGAGCCAAAACTACGAAGCGATCACCCGGGAGGCAAAAAAATTCGCTTCATTGAAAGAGGACCTTCTCTCTAAAGCGGCGTAGCAGGATCAGAAGTCAGAAGTCAGGAGACAGGAGTCAGAAGCGAAGCGATCGCGCTTTTATTCTGAATTCTGACTCCTGACTTCTGTCTCCTCGCATTTCATCTTCTTCCCCGCGATTGCTTCCCCGCCGGCGGTTCAGGTATAGTGAGCTGCATGTCTCTCCTGCTGACGCCTGAGCTTCTCGAAGCGGCCTATTGCCGCGGAATCTTTCCGATGGCCGACGACGGGGAGATCCGCTGGTATTCGCCCGATCCCCGCGGCATCCTCGATCTTCCCACCTTTCACCTCTCGAAACGCTTGGCACGCACTGTACGGCAGGGGCGTTTCGAGATAACCGTCAACCGCAATTTTGAGGGGGTCATCCGTGCCTGCGCCGGCCGCGAGGAGACCTGGATCAACGAAGAGATCATCGAAGCCTACACCGCGCTCCACCGGCTGGGGAAAGCCCATTCGGTCGAGGCGTATCTTGAAGGAACGCTGGCAGGCGGGCTATACGGGGTGGCGCTCGGCGGCGCGTTTATGGGGGAGTCGATGTTCACCCTCATGCGCGATGCCTCCAAAGTCTGCCTGGTCTTTTTGATTGAGCGGCTGAAAACGCGCGGCTACACGCTTCTCGACACCCAATTCATCACCTCGCATCTCCAACGCTTCGGCGCGGTTGAGATCCCCCAAAAAGAATATCTCCGGCGGCTGGAGAGCGCGCTGCGCTTGGAATGTCGATTCGATTGATTACAGCCGATTAAGAGGTGGAAACCGGCGCTTGCGGGGTGCGGCTTCTCTTTAAAAGAACACGGTAGAGCACTTCCAATCCCACCAATACGACAGTCAACAACAGAGCGATCCAGCCCGCCTCCGTTTTTCGGACCACCACCGACATCATGTCTTTTCCGCCGAAATAGTAGACCACGCTGCCGAGATTGATCAAGCCATGCAGGATCATTCCCGGGAAGAGCGACTCGGTCTGCTCATAGAGATAAGCGGCCAACACGCCGGAGAGGAGATGATGGCCGGTATAAGACCCATCGGCCAGCATGTAGAGAAAAGAGGTGATCAGCGCCGCCATCACCGGGTCCGATTTGCGGCGGATCGGACCGTAGAGGAGGCCTCGGAAGATCATCTCCTCGGAAAAGGGCCGGAGAACCACCATGAAGAGAATCGGAATCGCCAGAGACGGCAGGCCCCACATCTTCTCGAAGAAGTGCATCAACCCGGTGATGACATCTTGGTTCCGATAAAGACGGAGAAGCCACGCCTGCGACACCTCCAATGTTTGGAAGCGGAGGAGAAAATAAAAGGTGGCATAGATCACGAGGAAGGCGGCGAGGATCCAGCGCAATCCGAAGAGGAGGCGCATCCCGAGCCGCTCCGAGGAGAAGCCGAGGTCGGCCAGCGGCTGCGCCGTCATATGACGGTAGAAAAGGAGGACGGCGACGAAGACCGAAAACTCCGCCAAAAGATAGATCGGGACGACAATCGGATGGCTTTGAAAGATCCAGGGGGTCCAGAGGACGATGGCGCTGACCGATTTGGGGAGGGCCGCGCCGAAGAGGCCGATCCAAATGCTCCAGCGCTGGCGGTCGAAGAGAGTGCCCCGATCGGGATCGCTCCCCCGTCTGAAGGAGAAGACGAAGCCGACCCCGAGGAGGACCAACAGGAAAAAGGAGAGCTTCCACCAGGCCATTGAAGCTCCTTAGGAAGAGAAGAGAGAAGTCAGGAGTCAGAATATAAACGCTTTCCCATTCTCTCTTCTGGCTCCTGACTCCTGACTTCTTATTTTAAGCCTTACTTCAGCCCCGCCAGATAAGCGGCGGCCGCGTCGAGCTGCTTGTCGGTCAGAGAGATTTGCGGCATCCGGGCGCCGGGCCGCACCGCCTGGGGATCTTTGATAAATGCGCGAAGGGTCGGCTCATCCATCCTGCCGCCGACATTCGAGAGGTTCGGCCCCCTCACCCCTCCCGCGCCGTTGATGGTGTGACACCCTTTGCATTTTGCTTCGAACACTTTTTTCCCCGCCTCGGGCGGAGGGAGGTTCGCCAGCGCTTCATCGCTGATGCTCCCCGAGCATCCCGTGAGCGTGATGACGCCGAGCAACAGCAATCCGATTGATTTGAACATTCTTTTTACCTCACCGTTAAGCAAGAAGCCATCTTACCAAAGTGGCGCCAAATAATCAAAATGCGTTCGCGAGAAAGCAGGAGAGAGGTCCTTTTTATAGTTGAATATCGATACGGGGGAGGAATATCTTAGAGCGATGGGTTCTCTATCAACAGGCGACAGGCTGGATGATACCTTGAAATTCGACGATACAAACCGCTCTTTTGGGTTGAGGGTGTTTTCTCTTTTCTTAACCTCCTTCCTCTTTCTGCTGATCGGAAGCTGTAAAAGTAAAGGCCATTCCGACCCCTCGGTGGCGCGCCCCGCCTCGGCGGTCCCCCTCTCGGCGCTCAAATTGACCCCTTCCGCCGACTGTGATGAGTTGAAGCAGTATCTGACCGATGCGTTGATTGAGCGGTATACCGACAAAGCGCCCCCTTTCTGCATCGACTGTCCCCAACCGGCGATCCCGGAGACAACGGGTGGCAATGCCTCCGGGGTCGCCGGCGGCGCGCATCCCGACGACGTGACACGGACCAACACCCAGGAAGAAGGGGTCGATGAGGCCGATCGGGTCAAAGCCGATGCCGAGGGCCGCCTTTATGTCGTGAATGGCGGGTTTCTGGTGATTGAGGAGGGGTTCCCTCCTGAGGGACTTCAAGAGCTTTCCCGTTTAAAGTTGGAGAGCGTCGCCTACGGCCTCTATCTCGATGAAGCGGCGCGGCGGGTCGTGATCTTTGCGTCTCAGCAGATTCCGTTGGCGGGACCGGCCGCTCCCGTCACGACGGGGGCGCCGATCGCCGCCCCATTCCGGATCTACGATCAGATGATCTTCGTTGATGTCGCCGATCCGGCCCACCCGCAGATCACCGCCCGTCTCTCAACGGAAGGATTTCAGATCGACAGCCGCCGCGTCGGGAAGCGGATTCATCGGGTATCCCGATTTCAGATGCCGGAGCCGACCGCATTGACCACCGACAGCGCCTTTCTCGATCTCGTCAACCAATACCGGCAGATTGTCTGGAACGGCACCGGAAGCGCGGAGGAGACGAAGCGGAGCGATCCGCTCAAAGAGGAGATCAAACAGGCGGTTCAAAAAGCGATGACGGCGGCCGATCCGCAGGGGCTGCTGCCGCACGCGTTTCGCCGGGTCGGAGAGACCCAGACGGAGATCTCCCTCCTCTCCTGCAGCGATATTCTCCTTCCGGAAGTGAAGGAGGATCTCGGCCTCCTGATCGTGACGAGCGTCGACATCGACGGATCGAACCTGGCCGCCACCGCACTCATCAACAATGCGTGGCTCGCCTATGCGAGCAAAGAGTATCTCTATGTCGCGCAATCGAGCGGCGGCTGGTGGTGGGATCGAAATCAGGCGGCGCAGACGGCCCTCTACAAATTTCGTATTTCAGACCAAAAGCCGGTTTATGTCGCCACCGGAAGTATCGACGGCTGGATCAGCAACCGCTTTAACCTAAGCGAGGAGAACGGATTTCTTCGGGCGGCGAGCACCGAGCAGCGGATCAATCCCGATACAAACCAATTCGAGCGAAAGAACCACATTTTTGTCCTGGAAGATGACCAGGCCGGGGAGCTGCAGGTCGTCGGCTCGGTCGACGGATTTGCGCCCGGCGAGTCGATCACCGGCGCCCGCTTCCTCGGCGACCGCGGCTTCGTCGTCACCTTCCGCCAGGTCGATCCCCTCTTCGCTTTTGATCTTTCCAATCCGCGTCAGCCGAAATTGATCGGCGAGTTGACGATCCCCGGATTCAGCACCTACCTTCATCCGCTCGACGCCAATCACCTTCTGACGGTCGCCTCCGAGAGCGGGAGCGTCGCGCTTCAGCTCTTCGACGTCACCGACCTGATCCATCCAAAACTCCTTCACAAGTTCACCCCTGCGGGAGGGGGCCAGTTCGCCTGGAGCGACGCCCTCTGGGATCCGCATGCATTTACCTTTTATGCCCCGCGGAATCTCCTCGCCATCCCATTGGTTCTCTGGAATCCTGCTCCAGGAAATACCTTCAGCGGGATCGCCGCTTTCCGGGTGAGTGTTACGGACGGCTTCACGGAGCTCGGGCGGGTCGACCATGCCGATCTGGCCTTTCAGGTTTACTGCACGAACCTTCCCCCCGATCAACCCAGCCGGGCGGACGCGTGCCGGGCCGGCCTGTTCCTCGGCGGGGCCGCCCCGATCCGATCGGTGTTCATGACCTCCGGTTCGAGCACCTTCCTGTATAGCCTCTCGAACATCGGCATCAAGGCGACGCCGGTCGATCAGCCGACGACCCTCCTTGGGAGTGTCCTTTTCCCGGATCCCGGATACGGTTGGTGGCTTGCCGCCGGCGTCTCCGGCAAACCCTCCCTCTGAAAAGCACTTTTCAACGGCACTCTTTTTCAGTTATAATGTCGGTTCACATTATCGATAAACGGATATCGTCGGAGAGGAAGAACAGCATGAAACCGAAGACCATGTTTGAGAAGATCTGGGAAGCGCACGTCGTCCATGAAGAGCAAGGGAAGCCGACCCTCCTCTACATCGACCGCCATCTGGTGCATGAAGTGACCTCGCCCCAAGCCTTTGACGGCCTGCGATTGGCCGAGCGAAAAGTGCGACGTCCCGACCTCACCTTCGCCACGATGGACCACAACGTTCCGACCAGCGATCGCGCCCTCCCGATCGAAGACCGGATCTCGGCCCAACAGATGGACACCCTGTCGCGAAATTGCAAAGAGTTCGGCGTCACCCTCTTCGATCTAAACAGCCCGGAGCAGGGGATCGTCCATGTCATCGGACCCGAATTGGGACTCACCCTCCCCGGCGTCACCCTCGTCTGCGGCGACAGCCACACTTCGACGCACGGCGCTTTCGGCGCGCTGGCGTTCGGCATCGGAACGAGCGAAGTCGAGCATGTTCTCGCGACACAGTGCCTGCTGCAGGACAAACCGAAGACGTTCCTGATCGAAGTCAATGGCGCCCGTCCCTACGGCGTGGAGGCGAAGGACATCATCCTCTCGATCATCGGGCGGATCGGCACCGGCGGCGGCGTCGGCAGCGTCGTCGAATTTGACGGCGATACGATCCGATCGCTCAGCATGGAAGAGCGAATGACCGTCTGCAACATGTCGATCGAAGGAGGCGCACGCGCCGGAATGATCGCCCCCGACGAGAAGACCTTCGACTATTTGCGGGGACGGAAACATGCCCCGAAGGAGTTCGACGCCGCGGTGGCGCGATGGAAGAACCTTCCGACCGATCCGGGGGCGACCTTCGATCGTACTTTGAAAGTCGATGCCGCGACCCTCACCCCGCAGGTGACCTGGGGGACCAATCCAGGACAGGTATTGCCGATCGATGCCCGTATTCCGAATCCGTCCGAATACGCCGACCCGAATGATCGCAAGTCGGCGGAGCGGGCGCTGGAATACATGGGGCTTCGCCCCGGCACCCCGATCGAAGAGATCCCGATCGAGCGGGTCTTCATCGGCTCCTGCACCAATGCCCGGATCGAAGACCTTCGGCGGGTCGCCACGTTCGTCAAGGGCCGGCGGGTCTCCCCGAAAGTCTACGCGATGATTGTTCCCGGCTCGCAGCAGGTAAAGCACAAAGCGGAGGAGGAAGGGCTCCATCGGATCTTCAAAGAGGCCGGCTTCGATTGGCGCGAGTCTGGCTGCTCGATGTGTCTTGGAATGAATCCCGATATCCTCCAGCCGGGCGAGCGCTGCGCGTCGACCTCGAACCGCAATTTCGAAGGACGCCAGGGGAAGGGGGGGCGGACCCACCTCGTCAGCCCGCTCATGGCGGCGGCCGCGGCGGTGGAGGGGCATTTCGTTGACGTTCGGCAATACGATCTGAAAAGTTAGAAAAATAGAGGAGAGAGAATGGAACCTTTCGTGAAACTCAACGGCCTGGTCGCGCTGCTCGATCTTCCGAACGTCGACACCGACCAGATCATCCCGAAACAGTTTCTCAAGCGGATCGAGCGGACCGGCTTCGGACAGTTTCTGTTTTATGATTGGCGTTTTATCGATGGGAAAAAGCCGAACCCCGAGTTTGAGATGAACGCCGACCGTTATCGGGGGGCGACGGTCCTGGTGACCCGGGCGAATTTCGGCTGCGGTTCTTCGCGGGAGCATGCCCCCTGGTCACTCCTTGACTACGGCTTCAAGTGCATCATCGCGCCGTCGTTCGCCGATATTTTCTACAACAACTGCTTTAAGAATGGAATGCTCCCGATCACCCTCTCCGAGGATCAGGTCGAAATGATTTTTCAGCGGACCCGTGCAAGAGAGGGGTACCGACTAAATGTCGATCTGGAGAATCAGGAGATCACCTCGGCGGATGGGTTGCTCTTCTCCTTTCAAGTCGATCCGTTTCGACGCCACTGTCTGCTTAACGGACTGGACGACATCGGTCTGACGCTTCAGCAGGAAGAGAAGATTCGGAAATACGAGCAGACGCGGGCGTCGGTGTAGAAAGGATAGAAGGGGGCTGTCCCCGGACCGCGCGGCCGGATCGTCTCAGCCTCGCCTAAACGCCCCGGGCTGGGGCGGGCCCCATGCAGGCACGGTCGAACGCTGCTAGATCCGCTGGATGCGATGGAAGGGAATGACATCGATCAGATCGGCCTTTGTCGGGAATGCGCCCATGCGAAGGTCGTCCGTTCCGCCAAAGGAAGCCTCTTCTACTTCTGCCGGCGAAATGACACCGATCCTTCTTATCCCAAGTACCCTCCTCTTCCGATCTTCAGCTGTTCAGGTTTCGAAACGGACCGAGCCGACATCACCCTTTCTTAAATTCCTTTAAACTTCCTAATCCGCTGGATGGGATCCATCCCGCTGCCTCTTGGCGTCTCAAGGGAGGACGCTACCGTGCGGCCGCCTGTAGAATCAAACCCGACGTCTCTCCTCCTGATTGACTTCCACCTCCAAATCAGTTATCTCAAATGGGTAGATATGACTCGGCGATCCTTTCTTCCAATCCTCCTGCTATTCTTCCTCACTCTCAACGGCTGTGGCATGAAATCATTTATTTTCTTTCCTGAAAAAGAGATCATGCAGACGCCGGCCGACGCCGGCCTCCCCTTCGAAGAGCTCTACCTCGACACCGCCGACGGGGTGAAAATTAACGGCTGGTTCGTTCCCTACCCCGGGGCGCAGACCACGCTTCTTTGGCTGCATGGAAACGGCGGGAACATCAGTTACGTCGTCGGCCGGATCCGCCGCTTCGCCCCCGGGTTGAAGTGCAATATTCTGGTGATCGATTATCGGGGTTACGGCCGAAGCGGGGGCGAGATCTCCGAGGAAGGGACCTATCGCGATGCGCAAGCCGCCTATGACTATCTTCGAGCACGGCCGGATGTCGATCCGAGCCGGATTGTGCTGCTCGGGGTCTCGCTGGGGGCCGGGGTCGCGACGGAGCTGGCGCTGCAGCGGCCGGTGCAGGGGCTGATTTTAGAAGCACCGTTTGCATCGATCCGGGAGATGGCGCGGATCGTCGCACCCTATATTCCGATCGGGCCGCTCCTGACAACCCGTTATGACAATCTTGCCAAGATCGGCCAGGTAGCGGTTCCCCTTTTGATCGTTCACGGAGATCAGGATGAAGTGGTCCCTTTTGAGCAGGGCCGGATGCTCTTTGCGGCGGCCCGGGAGCCGAAACAGTTTTATACGATTCCCGGCGCCGGCCACAACAACACCGATGCCGTCGGCGGCGCCGCTTATTTCGAACAGATCGCCCAATTCATCGCGACGCTCCCCCCGGCCTCCTCAGCAAAAGGCCTGGTCAGCGAGAATGACCCCCCGTCGAATCAAAAATAACAAAGGCGAAGAGGCTGCCGGTCAGCACCGACGCGGCGACCCAAAACATCGCCCCATACCGTCCTCCCTGCGCGACCCACCCTAACAGGGGCGCGCCGATGAAGAGACCGAAATCGTAAAGCATCGTGAAGAGGGTCATCACCCCGCCGCGATTCTCCTCCCGCTCTCGGCCCAGGATCATCGACGAGAGGATCGGAAAAATAAATCCATGCCCCACGCCGGCCAACATCCCGCCGACCGCCAACCCGGCCAGCGTCGGCCGGAAGAAGAGGACGAGAATCCCGATCGCCATCGACACCATCGCGGGATAGAGGACCCATTTGAGTCCGAATCGGTCGGGCCATCGGCTCCCGATCAGCCGGACGGCGACTGCGGTTAATGTGTACGCGATAAAGAAGTGGGTCATCGAGCCGATCCCGACCGTCAACGCATAGGGTTTGAGAAAAACCATATACGACGTCATGCTGAAGGAGAAAGCGACCGTCGCGACAAGCGGAAGACGCAGAGCGGGCCGGAAGGCAATCTCGAGAAATCGATCTTGGGATCGCTCCCCTTGCGCCCCTCGGACCGGCTCATCGATCAAGAGCCCCATGATCAACGACAGAAGGGCCAGGAGGGCGCCGCTGATGAACAGCGCGGCGTAGCCGCCGAGCCGGATGACCTGCTCGCCCCACAACACGCCGATCGACCCCGAGAGATGTCCCGATATCCCGAAAAGGGCAATTCCCTCGGTCCGCCGCGTCGCCGGTGAGAGGTCGGCGGCGAGGGTAAAAAAAGTCGCCATCAAGACCCCCATGCCGAGCCCATGCAGAAGCCGGACAAAATAAATTTCCCCTCCCGATGAATGGATGCCGAGGTAGGAGAGGTTCGCCGCCAGAAAGAGAAGGCCCCCGATCATGAGGCACCGCCGCCGTCCGATCCGATCGAGCGCCCCCCCGACCCAGGGCCGGGCGACGATTCCCGCCAGCGACGCGGTCCCGATGACGACTCCGACTTTGAAAAGATCAAAGCCGAGGGTCTGAAGAAAAACCGGCAGGAGGACATAGGGCCAGAAAGAGAGGCCGAAGAGAAAATGGGCGGCAAAGAGAAGAACGAAGTCGCGGGTGATGAGCGGTGGGGCCACGGTCGGAGTCGGCTCTTTCATTCGATCATCATAGCAGAGGGCTAAGCGAAAACGTCAAGGGGGAAGAGGGACGAATAAAAGTCAGGAGCTGGGACTCAGAATCGAGGATTCAACAGACTTAAGGTCGTGGGGTTTCACCCCACCCCCCACCGTGGGGGCGCCTCGTCGCGCCCCCTCCGGCTTCCCCAGACGCCGGGGGTGGAACCCCCTGGCCCCCCTGCGGCCGAACTCGGCGCGACCG